>CAIXEV010000139.1 GCA_903918555.1 uncultured bacterium
GAGCCGCCGAACTTGCACGCGTGTTGCGCCGCTGAGCGGCGTGCCACGCGGCGTGGCGGTGTTCGCGATATCCATTCGCCTTGGGCGCGCACTCCGCGCGTCCATTCCGCTGCAAGCCGGACAACCCAGCCTTGCAGAACCCGCTTGCGCGCCGCGAACAACCTTGATCGCAGACACGCACGCGTTGCACCGAGCGGACATCCATGTCCGCGCGGGGCGAGGTCAGTATAACGAGAATCCAACGAGCGCAAGTCCCTTTCGCATCAGGCCGCGCTCTTTTCTTCTGGTCGAGCAGAATCTTCCGAATCCGGCCCGCGCGACCTGCGCGGCCCGCGCTCCTCGATCACTCCGAGCGCCTCCTCGTCGAGCACTTCGACGGCTTCGGGCACATCGCGGCCTGAACGGTTGGTCTCGATGAGCCTTGCGTCTTCCTCGACCGCCGCCTCGAGGCGCGCGACTTCCTGGCCCACAAGCCAGTCACAGACAATCCCCACCACGAATCCGGCGGCGAACCCGCACAGCATCGCGATGAGCGCGCGGCTGAGGATGACATCCACGGGATTGCCGGCGGCCGTCCCGACGATCACCGACACCGAGAATGCGGCAAAGGCGGTGCAGCCGGCTGTGGCCTGCGGGACTGGAATACGAGGGATTGGCTTGTGAAGCGTCATTTCTGCGCGACCTCGCGGTCGAACAGCAAAGCCCGCGCCAAGCAGCGGCACGCCTGCACGCGATCAACGGTGGGCAAGGAACCCGACCAGACGCGTCAGGAAGCCCGCGCGCTGCGACTCGGTTCCACCGGGCACGCCTTCGCCAGCGAGCACGCGCGAAAGTTGCCGAATCGCACGGGACGCCGGCGCTTGCGGCGCCCCGACGAGAACGGGCTCGCGGCGGCGAACCGCCATCGGCACGGCGGTGTCGTGCGGGATCGATCCCGCGTAGTCGACCCGCATGCTGAGGAAGGCGCGCGCCACGCGGTCCATGCGCGCGTGCACCGCCCTGCCCTCGTCCTCGCTCATCGCCATGTTCACCACGAGCTGAAGCCCGTCGCGCACGCCGCGCGCGGCCAGCGTCTTGATCGCGCCGTAGGCGTCGGCGATCGCCGTCGGCTCGGGCGTCGTCGCCACGACGATCGTGTGCGCAGCGGCTGCGAAAGCCATTGAATTCGCGCCGATTCCTGCGCCCGTATCGACGATCACCAGATCGGTCGTGCGCTCGAGGGCCATCAACTGCTCGAGCACGCTGCGGCGCTGGAGCTGCCCCATGTCGGCAAGACGCGAGACGCCCGAGGCGCCCGGCACGAGCCGGAATCCGCCGGGCGCATGCACCATCACCTCTTCGAGCGTGCGGTCTCCGGTCACGACATCCTCAAGCGTGGCGCGCGGCGTGATGCCGCAGAGCACATCGGCGTTGGCGAGTCCGAGGTCGGCGTCGAGCAGCACGACGCGCTGGCCCATCTGCGCGTAGCTCACCGCGAGATTCACGGCGAGGTTGGTCTTGCCGACGCCGCCCTTGCCGCTCGACACGGCGATCGCGCGCGCGAGGCGCACCGACCGCACGCGCTCGCGCGCCTTCTCGGGGCTCACGCTCATCGCGTGCGCCGTCGACATGGGGTCGGGCTGCTGCGTCGACCGCGGCGCCGCAACGAGGCGACGCAGGCGCTCGGCCTGGTCGGAGGAGAGTGTTGCTTCGCCGGACGAACCCGGGAACCGCTCAATGCCAGAGACGTCGTGCATCAACGAACCTCACTGCCCATCACAAGCTCGGCCA
>CAIXEV010000140.1 GCA_903918555.1 uncultured bacterium
CCAGTGAAGGCGCCGCAGGGGGCGCCGGGGCCCGTGCCCGCGACCGTGCCCGCGCCGCCCGCTGCACCCGCGAAGCCCGCCGGCGCGCCCGCGTTTCCGCCGCCAGGCGACGCGACGCCGAAGAAGCCGTCGTATCCGCAGAAGTCCTACGACTGCACATTCACGAAGACGCCGATCAAGATGGACGGCAAGCTCGACGACCCCGCGTGGATGCTCGCGCGCTGGAGCGACGAATTCGTCGACATCCAGGGCCCGGAGCTCCCCGCGCCGCGCTACCGCACGCGCATGAAGATGCTGTGGGACGACACCTATCTCTACATCGCCGCGCTCATGGAGGAGCCGCATGTGTGGGCGTCGCTCAGGAACCACGACGACATCGTGTTCCGCGACAACGACTTCGAGGTGTTCATCGATCCGGACGGCGACGCGCGCGAGTACTACGAGCTCGAGGTCAACGCCTTCGGCACGATCTTCGACCTCTACCTGCACCGCCGCTACAAGGAGGACGGCCCCGCCGAGCACGGCTGGAACTGCGAGGGCCTCAAGACCGCGATCCACATCGACGGCACGCTCAACGATCCGACCGACCGCGACACCGGCTGGTCGCTCGAGTGGGCGATTCCGTGGAGCTCGCTCAAGCCGCCCGCGTGGGACAAGCCCGGTTTCGGCGAGAAGGAGCGCGGCGCCGCCGCCCCGAAGCCGGGCGAGGAATGGCGCATCAACTTCTCGCGCGTGCAGTGGCTGCACAACTGGGAAGGCAAGACCGCGCCGAAGCCGGTCGTGCCGCCGATCAACGACCACTACGACCAGCAGCCTCCGAAGCCGGGCGCCGACGACGGCAAGCCGAAGTACGAGAAGACGCCGAACAAGCCCGAGGACAACTGGGTGTGGACCCCGCAGTGGCAGATCGACATGCACGATCCGCGCTGGTGGGGCCGCGTCAAGTTCACGCGGTAGGCGTATCCGATAAGGCGGCGGTGCGGCCTGTGCGTGCGCGCGTCGCCGCATCTGCCGCGAAGTTCGCGCTTTCCGCAGCGCAGCGGGGCTTTCGGCGTATGTTTGAACCGAGATGGAACGCTCCTCGGTCACGCGCTCGGTCCTGCCCGCCGGAACCCGGATCTTCGAGGAGATCGGCGTCGTGCCACAGGCCGGCAATCTCTTTCACGAGATGGCCGCGCGGCTCCTGAACGCGGCCGACATGGTGGGCCTGCGGCACCACCAGCAGCTGATCCTCGCGCAGCCGAAGAGCGAGGTCATGGTGCAGTTTCCCGTCCAGATGGACGACGGACGCCATCGCCTCTTCAAGGGCTACCGCGTCCAGCACTCGAACGCGCTCGGGCCGTACCTCGGCGGCGTGCGCATCGCGCCGAAGCTGTCGCTCGACACCGTGAAGGGCCACGCGATCCTCGCGACGCTGCGCGCGTCGCTTGCGCGCGTGCCGTTCGGCGGCGCATTCGGCGGCGTCAAGGCCTGCCCGCGCGAACTCTCGCAGGGCGAACTCATGCGCATGACGCGCCGCTACTGCAGCGCGATCGGCCACCAGCTCGGACCGACCTACGATGTCGTCGGCCCCGACGCCGGCGCCGATGCGAGCGTGATGGCGTGGTTCTTCGACACGCTCGCGCAGACGAGCCCGGAGCCGACGCGGCAGGACCAGGGACGCACGGTCGTCGGAAAGCCGCGGGAACTCGGCGGACTCGGCGAACGCGGACGCGTGCTCGCGGCCGGCGTGGGCGTGGTGCTCGACGAGGTCCTCGCCGAGTCGATGATCGAGCTCGCGACCGCGCGGGTGGCGCTCGTCGGCTTCGGCAACGCCGGAACCGCGGTGGCGAAGGCGCTCGCGGCGCGCGGCGCGCGCATCTCGGCGATTCTCTGCTCGGGCGCCGCGATCGCGGAGCCGGGCGGCATCGATGTCCTCGCGCTCGCGCAGCATCGCGAGGAGACGGGCGGCATCGAGGACTTCGTCGACGCGACGGCCGTGCTCGAGCGCGATTTCTGGGAAGTCCCCTGCGAGATCCTCGTGCTCTGCGCCGACGACGGCGCGCTCGACGCGCAGCGCGCCGCGCTCTGCCGCGCGCGCGTGGTGGTCGAGGCGGGTTCGGCCAACATCACGGCCGAAGCCGAGGAGATCCTCATCCGGCAGGGGATCGAGATCGTGCCCGACCTCATGTGCGGCGCCGCGGCCGAGGTCGCGGGCGCGCTCGAGTGGCGCGCGGCTCGGCAGGATGTGTCGATGCGCCGCGACGCGGTCGACGATCACATCCGCAAGCGCCTGTCGCTTGCGGTCCGCCGCGTGCGCGTTGCGCGCGCGCGCCACGAATGCGACCTGCGCACGGCGGCCTACTGCGCCGCGCTCGAGCGGATCGGAAAGATCTACGAGCTGCGCGGCGTGTTTCCGTGATCGAGGCCCCGGTCGTTCAGCGGACTTCGGCCTGCTGAACGGGGGATGTCGGAGTCGATGCCCGGCACCCAAGGTTTCTGCCTCGCACGATTCGAACCGC
>CAIXEV010000141.1 GCA_903918555.1 uncultured bacterium
CACCTCATGCTGGTGAATCCGACCGTGCTGGACGCCCACGCCCACGAGGCGCTGCTCAGCCGCACGGTGCGCCGGGTGGCGGCGTTGGTTCCGCTCTGGCGGCGACTCGCTCCCGCATGGCTGGCGTCGGCACTCCACTATGCCCTGCTCCCTGGCTTTGCCCACCGCGATATGGGCGCGCGCGCGCTCGACGTGTACCTCAAGCCATTCCGGCTACGCGAGGGGCGCGACGCCGCCTGTGCCCAGCTCACGGCGCTGGACGGCTCGCGCGGCGACACCGAGGAGGTCCTGCGGCCCGGCGCCATTCAGTGCCCCACGGCAGTGGTCCTCGGTGCCGCTGATCCGTTTCTCGACAGTGCGCGTGCGGCGCGCCTCGAAGCGTCGTTGCGTACGGCCACGAACCATCAGCTGTCGATCCACCGGCTCCCGGGCGTGGCCCACATGGCCCCGGAAGAAGCCCCCGACCGCCTGGGCACCCTCGTGGGGGACCTGCTGACGCAATGAGCCCCTGCATCCCATTCCGACACTCCACGTCTCCCGCGATATGACGAACCGACTCGACAGCATGCGCGCCATGGCGGCCCGGCAGCCCAACAACCCGCTCGTGCGCTTCGGGCTCGCCAACGAACTCCTCAAGGGCAACCTGCTCGAAGACGCCGTGGTCGAGCTCTCGGCCTACCTCGCGTCATACGACGACGAGGGGAACGGCTGGCTGCGCTATGCCGATGCGCTTGCGGCGCTGGGCCGGCACGATGAGGCGCGCGCGGCGTGCCACAAGGGCATGGACGCGGCCGCGCGGTACGGGCACGGCTCGATGGTGCAAGAGTTCGAGGAGCGTCTGCGCTGAGCGGGCGATCCGCCGTCGCTTAGAGTCGCCGCGATTCCTCGGCGGCGTCCAGCACGTAGCCCAGTTCGCGCGACACGGCGCGCGCCTCCTCGGTGGCACTCGTCATGTCGCCGGCCGCGTCCACGCCGATCGTACGCAGCTTCACGATGTCGAAGCGCAACGAACGGAGCGCCACGCTCGCGCTGTCGAGCTGCCGCTGCATCGTGTCGCGGCGTGAGTACAGGTCGTCGAGCGAGGCCCGCTGGCGCATGAGGAGCGACAAGCGGCGCTCACGATCGGGGCTCGACTCCGGCTCCGCCTCGATGGCCGCAATGCGGCGCGCGAGGTCGGCCAGTGCACCATCCGGGAGATCGCGCTCCAACCGTTCGAGCCCGCTCGCGATGGCCCCGATGCGCTCCAGCAGCGCGTCGGCGGTTGGCTCCACATCGGGCACGAGCGCACGATCCTGCGGCGTGAACCGGGCAGTGCTCTCCTGAATCACGAGGCGGTCGTCGGCGGCGTTGCGCACCACCTCGGTGTAGCGTGAGGTACCCGCGGTGGGGCCGCCGACTCTCTCCACGAGCTCCGCCAGTCGCTCCCGACGCGAACGGTTGTCGCGCGCGGCGGGCAACGCGCGCCATGCTTCACCCCACGCGGCACGAGGCGAGATGCCCCAGCGTCGCAGTGCGAGGGCGTGCCGCCCAGCGACCGCGAGACTGCCCAATCCCGTCACGAGGCCGCCGAGCATCGGCGCGATGAAGACCTCTTCGCTGAGCGACACGCCGATCATGAGGCTGCCGATACCGACAACCGCCGAAGAGACAAGCCACTTCAGGCTACGGCGGAAGCGCACCACGCGATCGGCCACCTGTGCCGGTGAGGCAAGGGGCCCACTGCCCGTCACGCCGGCAACACGAGGCGCGTCGAACGCCGCCGCGTACGCCGCAGTGGCCTGTTGCCGCTCCAGCGGGCGAGGCGCGGGCG
>CAIXEV010000142.1 GCA_903918555.1 uncultured bacterium
CACGGCACGTGCCGTGCAGTGCCTGGCACTGACTGGCACGTGCCGTGCACCGGTGCCGACGGGCGTTGCCCGGCGAAGTCACAGCAGGCGAAGGCCTGCTGGTGCCCAAGTGTTGAGCGGCCGCCGCATGCAGCGGAGGCCTTTGGCGCGAATCAGCCCTTCCGCGCGATGTCCCGCACCAGCTGCACCGCCTGCATGCCGCGCGACTCGTCGGCGGCGTACACGCCGCGGCGCGCGAAGGTCGTCATGCGCGCGTCGTGCGAGCGGACGCCGCGGCTCTTCATGCACATGTGCTCGCCCTCGACCATCACCACGACGCCGGCCGCGTCGAGATGCTCGACGAGCGCGTCGGCGATCTGGTCTGTGAACCGCTCCTGGAGCTGCGGCCTCCGCGCGAACACCTCGACGGTGCGCGCGAGCTTCGACAGTCCGACCACGCGGCCATGGTTCGGGATGTACGCCACATGCGCCTGGCCGTGGAACGGCAGCAGGTGATGCTCGCACACCGAGAAGAAGTTGATGTTCGTGACGGTGATGAGCTCGTCCGAGCGCTGCTCGAACACGCGCGCGAGGTGCGTCGACGCGTTCTCCGACAGCCCGCGGAACATCTCGGCGTACGCCTTCGCCACGCGCTTCGGCGTGTCGAGCAGGCCGTCGCGGTCGGGGTCCTCGCCGATCGCGAAGAGGATCTCGCGCACGGCGCGCGCGATGCGCGGCTGGTCGACGGCGGCGTCCGTCGCCGCGCGCGGATGCGCGCCTCCACCGACACCCGCGTGCATCTCAACCTCGTCCTCGAGATGATCGTCTGCGGTGCAATGGGTGCAGGAATGCGCGTGCTGGGGAGCGATCATGCGGCCTCCTCTGGGTCAGGCTCAAAACGAAACAGCCGCGGCACGAGGCCGCGACTGGGGATATCGCCTGGCTTGTCAGCGCGGATTCACCGCGGGCGCAGGAAAGTCGGACGCGAGCGTCGGGGGCTTACGGAAGCTGACTTACGGAAGCTGACTTACGGAAACTTGCCTTCGGCCGCGGCCTCGATCTTCTTGTTGTATTCCGCCACATCCTCGTTCACGAGTTTCTCCGCGCGCTCCTTGGCCTTGCCCAACGCGCTCTTCGCCTCGGGCTGCTGGAGTCCATCGTCCACCTGATTCTCGGTCGTGGCGTTGGCGGAACCATCGGCGGCAGCCTGATCGGCGGCCTGCTGTTCGCACCCGACCAGCGCGAAGGCCATCACGGAAAGCCCGGTGCATGCGACCCGCCGGCAGCCAGGGTTCCAACGACGCATTCTCGACTCGTACTCGCTCGGCATGATTTGCTCCTGTCAAAGGCTTCAACCGCGGGATCGGTTCCAAACGGGCCGCTGCACGCGGCGAGTGGAATCGAGCCTCGCCAGCGCAAATGCTAGCATCCCGCCACTCGAAACCAACGCCTTCCAAGGAGCCTGCCCATGAAGCGCCTCGCCATCTTCGCCACAACCCTCGCCGCCGTCTGCGGCCTCGCCATGACCCAGCCCCCAACCACCCCCGACTACACCTCGATTCCCCTTGATCCCGCGGAAGTCGAGCAAACGCTCTCCTCGGCCAAGATCACCCTCACCCAGGCGATCGATCTCGCCGAGACCGCCGCAAGCGGCAGCTGCGTCGACGCCCGCGCGATCATGTCGGGCACGCTGCGCTACGAGATCCTCGTGGCCTCGGGCGGCATGACCAAGAAGGTCGTCGTCGACGCGATGGATGGCGGCGTGAGCGCCCCGACCATCACGATCGCGAGCGCCATCAAGGCCGCGAAGGAGCGTCACGACGGCGTGGTGCGCAGCGCGACGCTCGACTTCGCCGCCGAGCCACCCGTCGCGAAGGTGATGATCTACGCCGGCTCGAAGGCGCACGAGCTCGTGCTCAACGCGAAGGACGGCGCCATCGTCAGCGACACCGAGAAGCCGCGCTTCCCGGGCGCCGCGTTCACGGGCGAGATCGTGTCGTTCCCGAGCGGCCTCCAGTTCGTCGACCTCGTCGAGGGCAAGGGCGCGCAGCCGGCCGGCCGCAACACGACCGTGAGCGTGCACTACACGGGCTGGCTCACCGACGGCACCAAGTTCGACTCGAGCGTCGACCGCGGGCAGCCCGCGGAGTTCACGCTCGGCGGAGTGATCCCCGGCTGGACCGAAGGCGTCGGCAACATGAAGGTCGGCGGCAAGCGCAAGCTGATCATCCCGTTCGCCCTCGCCTACGGCGAGCGCGGCCGCGGCCCGATCCCGCCGAAGGCCACGCTGATCTTCGATGTCGAGCTCCTCGAGGTGAAGGAGCC
>CAIXEV010000143.1 GCA_903918555.1 uncultured bacterium
ACGGATGGATGTAGCCGTTCTTCAGCGTGTTCTTGCTGGTGATGAGCGAGTACCCCCCGCCGATCGCGCTGCGGAGCGCCTCGTCGGCCGGCCACTGCCCGAGATGGACGGCGACCGACCCCGACCCGATCGCGCCCGTGTCGCCAGGCTCCGAGTAGAGCGCGGGAAAGACGGGCTCGACATCGACGCCGTGCGCATCGAAACCGCAGTGGGCGAGAAGCTGCAGCTGACCGATCGTTCCGTAGCCGAAGTCGAGGAGCTTCGGACGCTCGCCGCGGGCGAGGTGCGGTGCAGCGAGGTCGAGGACCCGCGCGTAGACGAGCGGCGAGCCGTACCCCGTCTCGTAGTAGAACGCCGGCGGAAACTCGCGCGCCGTGAACGACGCCTTCTCCTCGGCGCCCATCGCCTCGTAGGCGCGCTTCGAGACGGCGACGCCCTTCTCGCGGTTCCGATAGACCGTGCGCGCCTCCGGCTCCGCGAGCTTGGGGGTCGCCGCGAGGAACGCCTTCGCGAGATCGGCCTGCACGATCGAGTCGATCGCCACGGCGTCGCGCTTCATCTTGTCGGTGACCCGTTCAGATGCCGGCGCGGGCTCTGCCTGCGCGGCCGATTGCTCGGCGACCGGCGCGCCCGCGAGCAGCGCGCTCGCGCACAACGAGGCGGAAACGAGGAGAACGGCGCGGCGAACCGACTTTGTCATGGAGAGCCTCCGGGCGGAACGCTATCAGATTCCGCGATGCGGTCGCGGCGGCAGCCCTGCGGCGGGGCTGGAGCCTTGCGGCGGGGCTCGGCGTCAAAGCGGTTCTCGCCCGTGCCCGCACAGAGCGACGCGGGACGCTCCAGACGCGAACAATGTGGCAACCCTCACACGAATGTTTGACGGGTCGCGATCTTGGCTCAGTCGCCGTCGGTGTTGGATCGAAGATCCCTCCGAGCGTGCAGTCACTCACCCGCGGCGGAGTCCGTCGGAATTGAGACCATTGCGCCCTGGCTTCTGGTGTTCGTTCTGGGGAGAGCGACTGGTGAACGCACAAGCAACCATGACACATCGCGCGGCGTCGATGCACGGATCCGTGACGGCGCGGCGCGGCATCGAATCGATGGGCCTGCTGATGGCCGTCCTGCGCAGCGCGGACGCGCCGACGACGCGGAAGGCCGCGGCGGCATGATTCGCGGCGGCACACAGCTCCATCGCATCCTCGTGATCGACGACGAGGCCTCGCTGCACGAGACCTACCGCTCGATCCTCTGCCCCGCCGCCGCGGCGTCGGACCAGGCCCCGGACGGGGGCATCGGCTTCGTCATCGATTCGACGACGGATGCCCAGCACGGCCTCGAGCTGCTGCAGTCCGCGATCATGCGCAACGAGCCGTACTCGGTCGCGATCGTCGACATGCGCATGCCGGGCCGCTGGGACGGCGTCGAGACCGTCAAGCGGCTCTGGCAGATCGATCCCGAGCTCGAGGTCGTGATCGCGTCCGAGAGCGCCTCGAATCCGTGGACCCGCGTCTCGCAGGAACTCGGACGCCCCGCGAAGCTCCTGCTGCTGCGCAAGCCCATCGACCCGGCCGAAGCGTGGCAGGTCGTGCGCTCGCTCGTGCAGAAGCGCTCGAGCGAGGCGACCGCCCGCAACGCGACCCTCGCGCTCGAGGCCATGAGCCAGCGCCTCCGCCACGAGATCGATGCGCGAAAGAGCGCCGAAGGCAAGCTGCTCTTCGATCCGCTCACCGCGCTTCCGAACCGCGTGCTGCTCCACAACCAGATCGCCGCCTGCATCGAGCGCTTCCGGCACGATTCGAGCTGCGGGTACGCCGTGGTGTTCCTCGATCTCGACCGCTTCAAGGAGATCAACGACTCGCTCGGCCACGACACCGGCGACGCGCTGCTCATCGAGGTGAGCCGCGTCCTGTCGAAGGTGGTGCGCTCGGTCGACATCACGGGCCGCGACTGCGACCTCGCCGCGCGGCTCGGCGGCGACGAGTTCGTGCTCCTGCTCGACGGCGTGAACACCGCGGCCGATGTGCGAACGGTCACCACGCGCATCACGACCGCGCTCCACGATCCGATCGCGGTCGGCGGGCAGTCGATCCGCGCGGAGATGAGCATGGGCTTCGCGCTCGGAACGGCCGAGCACTGCACTCCCGACGATGTGCTGCGCGACGCGGACGCCGCGCTCTACCACGCGAAGAAGCACGGACGCGGACTCGTCTGCGAGTTCAACGAGTCGATCCGCGAGAAGGTGCTGACGCGCAGGCGCCTGTCGAAGGAGCTTCGCCAGGCCGTGGCCAAGCGCCAGATCTCGCTGCACTACCAGCCGGTCTTCTCGCTCGACGACGGCACCATCGAGGGCTTCGAGGCGCTCGCGCGCTGGATGCACCCCGAGCTGGGCGCCATCAGCCCGGGCCTGTTCATCCCGATCGCGGAGGAGGATGCGATCATCTCGGATCTCGGCATGTGGGTGCTGCACGAGGCCTGCCGGCAGCTGCGGGAGTGGATGACGGTCACGCCGGCGTGCGGAGAGCTGGCGATGAGCGTCAATGTCTCGCACAGCCAGATGCTCGACACGCGCTTCGTGTCGACGGTCGGGGACATTCTGAACAGCCACGGGCTCGCGGGCCACCAGCTTGCGCTCGAGATGACGGAGTCGGTGTTCATCGACAACATCGAGCACACCACGCGGGTCCTTCAGGATCTTCGCAGGCTCGGCGTGCGCATCCCCCTCGACGACTTCGGAACGGGCTTCTCATCGCTCAGCATGTTCCACCGCCTGCCCGTCGACGCCGTCAAGATCGACCGCAGCTTCATCGCGGACATGCACATCGACGGCCATGTCGCGAACATCGTGCATGCGATCCAGATCATGGCCGCGAACCGCCATCTCAAGGTGATCGCAGAGGGCATCGAGACGAGCGACCAGCTGCTCCAGCTCCAGGCGCTCGGCTGCCCGTGCGGCCAGGGCTTCCTGCTCGCGAAGCCGATGGAGCCGACCGAGGTTCCGGCCCTGCTGAAGCAAGATGGC
>CAIXEV010000144.1 GCA_903918555.1 uncultured bacterium
CATGCCGGTTCCTCCCGATTGGCCGCGCGCGGGCGGGTTCGGACCCGAGCGCCCGATGGCGGAGGGACTCGCGATCGAGACGATCGTGGTTGGCGACGCCATCCGCCGCGAGCTCACCGACGCCGATCTCGAGCGCGTGGTCGCGGTGGCGCGTGAGGTTTCGCCTGAATGGGGCGAGACGCTCGCCGCTCGCGCCAAGGAAAGCCCCGAGCAGGTGAAGGAAGCGCTGCGCGGAGGGGCGCGCCGACTGCTCGCGCTCACCGCGCTCAAGGAGCGCGCGCCGAAGGTCTTTGCAGCCAAGGTCGCCGAACTGCGCGCCCAGGGCGAGACCGCGCGTGCGGTCGCGGAATTGAGGCGGCTCGAGTCAGACGCCGCGTCGACCGATGCAGCGCTCGCCGCGGCGCGCGCCGCGCTCGACCAGTGCGCCATGCGGCAGGTCGAGGCGACGATTGCCGCGCGCGCCGAGGAGCTTTCGGCGCTCGAGCAGTACATCGAGCGCATGCGGAAGGATCTCTCGCGCGACGGCGGCAACGCAGAGGCGCTTGCGAAGGAACTCGCCGAGCGCGCGCGCGAGCGCGGGTCGCGCCGTCCTGACAGCCCCGAAGGTCGAGAGGGCCCGGGCGGCCGTGATGGTCCTGAAGGCCGCGGTGGTCGGGATGGGCCGGATGGCGTAGATGGTCCCCGTGGCCCCGGTGACCCTCGTGGCGGCGAACTGCCTCCCGGCGCGCCGCCGCCGCCGCGGCCGTGAGTACGATGCGGCCATGACCGCAGCGGCTCCGGCGAGCATCGATCCATGACGGCGGGCGCGAACGAGCGCCGTTCGCCGCGCGCTTCGCTCGGCCTCGCGGGTCGCATCGGGCTTGGCCTCATCGTGACCATCCTGCTCGCGTGCGTCGCGACCATTCCGTGGTCGATGGGACGCGTCGAGACCGGGGCCACCACGCTCGCGCGCTACGAGGCGTCGAACCTCACGCTCAATCTGCTGCCGCCGATCTGGCAATCGCTTGGCGAGATGGACGCCGCGCGCGTCGCCGGCGCGCGCGAAGCGGGGCAGTACATCCCGGGCCGCGTCCTCGGCACCGATCGGCTTGGCCGCGATGTGCTCGCCCGCCTCCTCGCCGGCGGCTCGATCAGCCTGCTCGTCGGACTGTCGGCCGCGGCGATCGCGATGGTGGTGGGCACGCTGTACGGCACCCTCGCGGGCGCGTCGGGCGGCCGCGTCGACGCCGTGATGATGCGCATCGTCGACATCCTCTTCGGCCTGCCGTCGATCCTGCTCGTCGTGCTGCTTGCGGTCGCGGTCGACGGGGTGCTCGAGCGACGCGGCGCGGACCTGTCGGCGTTCGCGCGGCAGGTCATCAACATCGCGACGCTGTTGGTCGCGATCGGCGGCGTGAGCTGGCTGACGATGGCGCGCGTGATCCGCGGGCAGGTGCTCTCCCTCAAGGCGAAGCCCTTCATGGAGGCGTGCCGCGCGATCGGCGTGAGCCCCGCGCGGCAGTTCACCGCGCATCTCTTGCCGAACCTCGTCGGTCCGATCGCCGTCTACGCGGCGCTGGCGGTGCCGGCCGCGATCCTGTCGGAGAGCTTCCTGTCCTTCCTCGGGATCGGCGTCCGCGAACCTTTGCCGAGTTGGGGCAACCTCGCCGCCGACGCGCTTGGGGAGCTCAACACCGTGGACAGCCGCTGGTGGCTGCTCGCGGGGCCTTGCGTTGCGATCGCACTCACGCTCGTGTCGCTGAACTTCCTCGGGGACGAGCTGCGCGAACGGTTCGACCCGATGCGGGGTCGCCGGGTCGCCTGATCGAACTGATCGAACTGCTCGGGCGTGTGGGAAATGTGTCATGTCGCGAAGCCGAGGCTCGGGCTCAAGGTAGGATGTCGACCCCATTCGAGAGTCGACGCCATGAACAACCGCTTCGGTATCAAGGACTTTTTCCAGATCGTGCTCCTCCTCGCCGTGCTCGTCACGGTCTGGCTCTCGATGGTCCAGAAGACCCGCCTCGAGCTCGATGTGAAGACCGCGATCGGCAAGCTCGATGAACTCGAGAAGCAGGCCGCGCAGCTTCAGCGCAAGGTGGAGCAGGGCTTCGCCGAGCGCCCGACGGTTGTTGTCCAGCAGGGCGGGGTTGGCGCCGGCGCCGGCACCGGCTCCGGCACTGGCACTGTGGCGAACGACGGTTGGGCGCGCCCCGGCGCCAAGGTCGAGCGCTGGATGCCGCCGCACTCGTCGACCGATCCGGCCACGCAGGCGGGCTACTCGATCGGCGGCGAGTTCACCGAGATCTTCGAGGCGCAGCCCGCGAAGCTCGTGCCCTACATCTCGAGCGATGTCTACGGCACCCGCGTGATCGACCGCGTCTGCGAGAGCCTCGGCAGCTTCAACCCGAAGACGCTCAAGCTTGAGGGTCAGCTGGCGGAGGCGTGGCAGGTCGATCCCGATGGCCTCTGGATCCGCGCGCGCATCAACCCGAAGGCGCGCTTCAGCGACGGTCAGCCCGTGACGGCCGAGGATGTCCGCTGGACCTACATGGACTACATCCTGAATCCGCTGATCGAGGCCGAGCGCGCGCGCAGCACGATGGACAACCTGAAGGAAGTGAAGGTCATCGACGAGCAGACCGTCGAGTTCGTCTTCAAGGACGCGCTCTTCACGAATGTGCTGACCGCGTTCGGCAACCCGATCCTTCCCAAGCACTACTTCGCGAAGTTCGAGCCGAGCCAGATCAACCAGGCGACCGGCCTCATCATGGGCTCGGGCCCGTTCCGCATCGCGAACCTCCCGCAGGGCCCCGACAACCTCGATGTCCAGTGGACGCCGGGCCAGGATGTGGAGCTCGAGCGCAACGAGTCGTACTGGGCCGAGAAGCCCGCGCTCGACAAGCTGCGGTTCCGGACGATCAAGGATGAACTTGCCCGTCTCGTCGCGTTCCGCAACGACGAAGGCTCGATGATCCTGCCGACCTCGGTTCAGTTCAACAAGGTGCTGAAGGACGAACCCGACTTCGTCAAGACGAACTACGCGCTCAAGTGGGTCAACATGCGCTGCGGCTACGGCTTCATCGGCTGGCAGGTCGGCCTGCGCACCGGCAAGACGGCAACGCCGTTCTCCGACAAGCGCGTGCGGCGCGCGATGACGATGTTGCTCGACCGGGAGCGCATGCTGCGCGACATCTATGACGGGATCGGCGTTGTCGCGAAGGGCCCGATGAACCCCGAGAGCCCCGCGAGCGATCCAGCCCTCAAGCCGCTGCCGTTCGACCCCGAGCAGGCAAAGACCCTGTTGACGGAAGCAGGCTGGAAGGACCGTGATGGCGACGGCATTGTCGAGAACGAGAATGGCGACAAGTTCCAGTTCGAGTACACCTATCCAACCGGCGGCGAGATCAGCGAGCGCGTCGCGCGCTTCGTGAAGGACAGCTTTCAGCGGGCGGGCATCATCGTCACGACGCGGCCGGTCGACTGGAGCCGCTACCAGGAACTCCTCAAGCTGCGCGATTTCGATGCGATCTGGATGGGCTGGGGAGCCAACGCCCCCGAGAGCGATCCGCGCCAGATCTGGCACTCGGAGAGCATGAGGGAAGGCGGCGACAATTTCGTCCGTGGAAGAATCCCGAGGCCGACCGGCTCATCGAGAAGGGCCGCCGCACGATGGACGAGGCCGAGCGCATGATGGTGTGGCGCGAGCTCGAGGCCGTGATCGCCGACGAGCAGCCCTACACCTTCGTTCGCGTCGCGCCGTGGCTGCGCTTCGTGAAGCGCGACTTCGGGAATGTGCAGACCTACCGCACGGGTCTCGAGCCGCAGGAGTTCTTCAAGACGAGCGCGACCCCGTCGCCCGCCGCGAACTGAGACCGACCGAGCCGAACGGCCTCTTCCGCCATGGTCAACTTCCTGCTCCGACGCCTTCTCTTCATGGTCCCCACGGTCCTGGGGATCACCTTCATGGTGTTCATGCTGCTGGCGTTGGCGCCGGGCGGCATCGGCGCCGGGCTGTCGGTTCAGGGCGGGCAGATGAGCGACACCAGCAAGGTCGCGCAGATGCAGGCGTACCTCGAGGACCGCTACGGCCTCAACGATCCGGTCGTCGTGCAGTATTTCCGCTGGCTCGGCCGGATCTCGCCGGTGAAGTTCGGCGAGCGCGACCTGCGAAACGCCTCGGGCGACCGCGTCGGCGCGCCGCGCGAGATCAAGCCGCCGGAGATGCAGTGGCTCTTCAAGCCGCCGGACGCGCCTGCGGTGGTGTTCACGCCGATCACGGGCGACGGTCAGCAGGAGCAGCAGGTCGACGAGTTCAAGAAGCTGCAGCGCGACGCCGAAGGCGCGCGCCGCGCCTACATCGGCTCCGCGCGTCTCTTCAAGGACACGCTCGCCGACTATGTGCGCGAGGCGGGTGCGCCGTGGAGCGACCGGCTCGAGCCGAAGGGCGGCGCGGAGCCGGAGAGGTTCCGCGACCTGAAGCTCGACCCCGCGAACGCGAAGTTCGGCGCGCTGCACCAGTCGGCCGACGACATGCACAGGAAGTGGTCGCTCGCGGAGGAGGCCCGCCAGCGCGCGTTCATCGCGTTCAAGGCGAAGCCGTATCCCCTCAGCGGCTACGGGTTGATCCCGGGCGCGGTGTATCTCGACTCGCCGGACCTTGGCGTCGCGTTCTCGAAGAACCGCCCCGTGTGGGACCTCATCGCGACCGCGCTTCCCATCACGCTCCTCATCAATCTCATCGCGTTCCCGATCTCGTACCTCGTCGCGGTGCCGACCGGCATCCTCGCGGCCACGCGGCGCGGCGGCTGGTTCGATGTCCTTTCGGGCGTGATGTACCTCTCGCTCTACTCGATCCCGACCGTCCTCGCGGGCGTGTTCGCGATTGGCTTCCTCGCGAACAAGCAGTACCTCGGGCTCTTCCCCGTGAGCGGCCTGCACGACAGCGCCGCGGGCACCTACACCTTCCTGCCGTACTGGG
>CAIXEV010000145.1 GCA_903918555.1 uncultured bacterium
CCGGCCCTTCGGGCCGCGCTGTCGACGCTTCGGATGGTTCTGCTAGCACTGCTTGCTTGGCAAGCATGTGGCACCCGCCGCTCCTCTGGAGCGGCGGCGTCTCGCGACATTCCGGCGCGACGCGCCGCTCACATGAACCCACTCAGACAAACTTCGTCTTGCCCGGGATCGCCACCGGCGCCTCGAGGCGCGAGCCGAACTCGATCGACTCGGGCATGAGCACTTCCTTCGAGTTGATCGCCTCGTCCCAGGTGAGGTCCCTGCCGGTGTACGCGGCCATGCGGCCCATGATGGCGCACATCGTGCTCTTCGCGACCTGCTCGGCCTCGTTGAGCGCGAGGTCCTTCAGGATCGCGTTCTGGAGATCGATGTGCTCCTGCGTGTACGGATCGCGCTGGCCGCCGCTGAACTTCCATGCGTTCTTGCCCGTGATCTCCGCTCCGCCAGAGCGCATCGACAGCATGCCCTCGGCGCCGTGGAAGACCTCCTCGACCTTGCCCTCGGTGCCGTCCTGCTGGCGGCACATCGAGAGGACGAAGCGGTCGCCCGGGAACTGGAACTCGAGCCCGAAGTGATCGAAGATGTGGCCGAACTTCGCATCGGTGCGCACCTGGCGTCCGCCGACGCCGCGCACGAGCGTGGGATGCTCGCCCATCACCCAGCACATCACATCGAGCTGGTGGACATGCTGCTCGACGATGTGGTCGCCCGAGAGCCACGAGTGGTAGAGCCAGTTGCGCACCTGGTTCTCGACATCGGAGCGCTTTGCATCGGGCTCGACATTCCAAAGGCTTCCCATGTTCCAGTAGACGCGGCCCGCGACCACGCGGCCAATGTCGCCCTTCTGGACGCGGCCGATCGCGTCGATGTAGCACTTCTCGTGACGGCGCTGGGTGCCGGCCACGACCTTGAGCTTCTTGGCGCGGCCTTCGGCGGCGCTCTCGATGAAGCTGCGCACGCCGGGCGCGTCGACGGCGACGGGCTTCTCGCAGAAGACATGCTTGCCCTTCGCGGTCGCCTCCTTGAAGTGGATCGGGCGGAATCCCGGCGGCGTCGCGAGGATCACGATGTCGGCGTCGGTCGCGCAGGCCTTCCTGTAGGCGTCGAAGCCGTTGAAGACGCGGTCCGCGGGCACGGCCTTGAGGCCGTTCTCGACCAGCGCGTCGTTGGCGCGCTTCGTGCGCTCCTCGAAGAGATCCGCAAGCGCCACGACCTCGATCGTGCAGCCCGACTCCTTGCTTGCCGAGAGCGCGTTGAACATCGCGCCGGTTCCGCGGCCACCGCAGCCGATGACGGCGATCTTGAGCACGGGACCGCGCGAGAGCCGCGCGAACGCGCTGCTGGCGCCAAGCAGGATCGGTGATGCCGCGGCAGCGGCGACGAAGGCGCGTCGGTTCAGGTCCATCGGGTGCTCCTTGCTCCTTGCAACTTGCAGTTTGATCGCGGACTCCGACGCACTGGCCGGAGCCGTCCTACTTCGCTTCACAGATCACTCGGAAGCCGACGAATCCGCCGCTCGAGTACCACCACTTGCTCTTCGGGAACTGCGGGTCGATCTCGTTCCACTCGACCGGCTTGCATGGCTGGAACACGCCGCAGCCGAGGTCGGCCATCGAGTCGAGGTACGACCCTCCCGCCACCACGCCGAGCTTCGAGCCGTCGTCGACCCATTCGCACGCGTTGCCGAAGAGGTCGAAGAGCCCGAGCTTGTCGGCCTTCCTCGACGCCAGTTTGTGCGTCTTCTCGCTGGCGTTCTCCTTGACCCACGCGTGGTCGGCGCAGTTCTTCGGATCGACGCCCGACTGCTCGCAGAGCGCGGTCCACTCGGCGGCCGTGGGCAAGCGGTAGACGCGCCCGGTCTTCGCGGAGAGCCACTCGCAGAACTGCTTGGCGCTCAGGAAACTCGGGGAAATCACGGGAAACCCGACATGCCCGAACTCGCGGTCCATGCCGATGTAGGGCTTGGTCGGCTTCGTGACGGCGTCGGCCTTCTCGTTCGACTTGCCATCGGCCTTGTCGCTGCCGTAGACGAAGACATCGAAGAGTTCCCACGGGATCTCCGTGGTCGAGACGAACAGCGTCTTCCTGGCGCCGCCCTCGCCGGCGACCTCGAACGCAACGAGGTCGACCACGAAGGTGCA
>CAIXEV010000146.1 GCA_903918555.1 uncultured bacterium
CACCGCGGACGAGATGCTCCGCGAGCTCAGCCGCCTGAAGTCCTGACGGCGCGGCGCCCGCTGAAACCGCGCACGCACAGAAGAGGATCCCGACATGGCATTGAACGTCATCTCCAACTTCGCGGCGAACATCGCCCACCGCAACCTGAAGAACTCCGATTCCGCGGCCACGAGTTCGCTCAACAAGCTGTCCTCGGGCTCGCGCGTCGTGTCGGCGAAGGACGACGCTGCCTCGCAGGCCATCGGGTCCGCCCTGAAGGCGGAAGTCATGGCGATGGAGCAGGCCACGGTGAACGCGAAGCAGGCCGGAAGCCTGCTGCAGATCGCGGATGGCGCGATGGCCAACGTCACCGACATCCTGGTGCGCGCGAAGATGCTGGCCGTGCAGGCCTCCTCGGGGCAGGTCTCGCGCAACGAGCGGACGATGTTCGACAACGAGTACCAGTCGCTTCTTGCCGAGCTCGACCGTATCGCGATCACGACCAAGTTCGCTGGGAACCTTCTGGTCAACGGCACGGTCGAGGTCACGAAGGGGGTCAACGGCGTCTCCTACGAGGACAACGTCAGCTACCTGAACTTCGTCGACGAAACGCGAGGTTTCGCCGACTTCACGTTCGAGGAGGACGTCTCGAGCGCGGTCTTCCGCATCTCGTACAACCAGGTCACGCGCGGCCTGACCGTCATGAACCAGGATTCGGGCGTCAGCCAGACCGTGGTCCTCGCCAATCGCTCGATCGTCCCGGGCAAGCCCGAGGTGGTGAAGTTCTCCCAGCTCGGCGCGACGGTCACGCTGAACGAGCTCTTCAACAAGAACACCGCCGGGTTCCCGAATGCGATCGGCTCGGTGGTGCTGAACGTGTACGACAAGGCCGCGGCCCAGCTCGATGCCAGCCAGTCCATCGCCAGCAGCACGCCCACCGCGGCCGCCGCGGGGGTGGCGCAGGTCGACGAGGTCGTCGTGTCCGGCGCGATCCAGGCCGGGGACATCTTCAACCTGACGGTCGGATCCACCAGCTACCGCCATGTGGCGAGCAGCAACGACGACGCTGGCACGATCCGCGACGCGCTCGTGACGCTGGTGAATGCGGATGCAGGCTCCGTCGTCACGGCCGCCGCGACGTCGGCCTCCGGAACCCTGACGCTGACCGCCGACACCCAGAACGTCGCCTTCGTCGCGTCGGTCGCCTCGACGGATCGCGGGGTCGAGACGGTGCATGACCTCGAGGTGACGGGAGGCGGAAGCTCCGTCAACCTCATCAAGGCAGGCCCGGCATTCGGGCGCCTGCCCCAGAAGCTGGCGATGCGGACCGACGGCGACCTCAAGGCCTTCTACATCTTCGCCGACACCGCGGCGACCACGGCGGTGGCCGCGCGCGCGATGAACAACCCCGACGTCCTCGCGAACGTGATCGCCACGGATACATCCGATGCCTTCAACGCGATCTCGGACGTCAGGGCCGTCGAGCCCGAGTTGCGTACCCCGCCGATCATCCTCGGCACCCTGCAGAGGGACGGGCAGGTCTACACCGCGGAACTGCGCGACCTGACGATCTCGAGCGAGGCGGACAAGAACCTCGTCTGCACGATCCGCTTCGAGTCACTCGAGGCCGCGGACACGAGCCAGAGCCTGAACTACGGCGTGATCGACCTCGGTACCCTGCCGCAGTTGGTCGGCGCGAACTCCGTCACCAGGAAGGACACCAAGACCTTCAACTTCAAGCTGGGAACCGCGGCGCGCGACACGGACGTCCTGTCCTTCGAGGTCGACTCGATCACTACCCGGTCGCTCCTGCTCAACGGCACCAACATCTCGTCGGAAGCCCAGGCGAAGGCGGCCTCCGCCGCGATCTCCGACGCGATCGTCAAGCTGAGCCAGACACGAGCGGCGGTCGGCGCCTCGCAGAACCGGCTCGAGTTCGCCTCCACCAACCTCGCCACCTCGATCGAGAACACCGAGGCCGCGCGATCCGACCTGCTCGACCTCGATGTCGCGCGCGAGATGACGAACTTCACCTCGAAGCAGATCCTGCTGCAGGCCGGCATCGCGATGCTCGCCCAGGCGAACGAGATGCCGAACAACCTGCTGCGCCTGTTCCAGCGCTGACGCGAGGGCGCAGGGCCAACTGACGGAGTGCGGACGTGGCCCTGACCACGAACACGAGCAATGTCAGCACGGACGCGAACGGCCGCACGATCTTCTCGGGCGTGACGTCGGGGATCGACGCGAAGTCGATCGTCGACAACATCGTGAAGGCGCGCCAGTTCCAGATCGACAGGATCACGGCGGCCATGGACGCGGGAAAGGCCCGCGTCGTCGCGCTCGACAAGCTTCGTGCGAAGTCGGTCGCGCTGGGTTCGGCGCTTTCCGAACTCTACGGCAAGGTCTCCTACGACAAGTCGTCGAGCGTCTTCGACAGAAAGGTACTCTCCGCGACGACCTCGAGGCGGTCCGCAGGACTGCTCGAGGCGTCGACGTCCGTGCAGTCCCGG
>CAIXEV010000147.1 GCA_903918555.1 uncultured bacterium
AGCCGCACCGACCGCTTGATGTAGTCGAGCCCGCTCGGCAGCACCGAGGGATAGTGGAAGAGAAGCGTGGTCCTATCGCCGTCGCCCGCGGCGCCGCCCTCGCCGTCGAGCACCAGCCGCTGCGAGATTCCCGTGCCGAACGCCTCGCGCGCAAGCGCCGCGAGCGAGGGGCGTATCCGCCCCGCGACCGCCTCGCCGCAGGCCTTCTGCGCGCGCGACATCCACAGATCTGCCTGCGTGCGCGAGGGTTCGGACGCGGGCGGTTGGATGCCGACGAACGCAGGCGCAAGCGAGAGGTCGATGTCCTCGGAGAACCGGTCGATCGCGCCGAAGACCTTCGAGAGCGATGTGCCGCCCTTGAAGACGAGCGCGTCCGCGCAGTCGCTCCTGAAGAGGAGCGCGAGCATCCACGAGACCCAGAAGTCCTTCTCGACGACGACGGGCGAGACGCCGCGGCGCGCCGCCGCCTCGTCGACGTAGAGCCGGCGGTCGCGCGATGGAAGCGCGAGGAACCCGAGCTTCATCGTGCGGCTCCCGCGATGACGCGGAAGTGGGGGTGCATCCACGCGGGCGCGAAGCGAAGGTCCTTCAGGAGCCGCGCGCGCTCCTTCGCAGGGATCGCGCGCCGCAGCCGCGCGATGCGCTCGGGCGTGATGTTGCGCTGTCCGACCGCGCGCAGGGCCTGGATGACCATGCCGCTGAGCCGGCCCGAGGTCGCCATGTTCCGCGGCGTCGTGCGGCGGAGCTCGATGGTGGTCGCGCCGATTCGTACGCGGCGCGTCGCGCCGTCCGTGAGGAAGACCACGCGCATGGGGACCTGTTCGGTCAGGCCGAGGAGGTTCGCGGCGTATGCGCCGCTTGGCTGGAGCCGGATCCCGTGGTGGCCCGCGAGGGCGCGCGCGACGGCGTCAGCGGAGGGCGCGAGCGCGCCAAGCGCGCGATGCGTGCGCGGAAGGTCGTAGATCCCGCGCGCGATGCGCCGGACGGCGCCGCGCTTCACGAGGCGGTGCAGCGCGACATCGACCGCGCGCCGGCTGCCGAGCGCGAGGAAGTCCGTCGGGACGAAGACGGCCCCTGCGCCGCGACGCTTGACGGCGGCGAGGATCCGCTGGTCGACGGAGGCCTTTGGGCGGGGCGGAGGCATGTAAGAAAGAATATACGATATTTCTTACAGCGTGCAAGGAAGTCAGCGCCCGCGCGACGGGGTGTCGGTCGCCTCGCCGGTCGCCGGGTCGACGCTCGCGACGGCGGCGCCCGCCTCGATCGACTCGATCGGCGCGGCGAGCGCGGGGGAGGCGGTGAGGACGAGGGTGCCGGCGAGGAAGCAGGCGCCTCCGGTGCGCCGACCGGTGGCCGTTCCGGCTCCTCCGCCTCTGGTCGCGGAGCCGGTCGACCCTCCCGATCCGCTTCCGCGATACCGGGGGTTAAACCAGCTCGAGGTGCCGCCGGTCCTGGAGACTATGCCGCCGGCCGCGGCGCCGCCCAAGAGCTCGCCAAGCAGTTCGGCGATGTCGCCTGCGGAGTAGCTGTCCCAGTTCAGACAGAGATCTATCGCCGTGCTGACGAGGCCGACTATTCCAGCGGCGACGAGGAACACCGCCGCCCCTGGAATGTGTGCGACCACGACCATCGCGACGACCGCGATCACCGCTCCCTTCGCTACGCCCCAGAGGAATCGTTCGACTATCTCCGGGTCGATCGATGCGAACGCGTTGAGCGCGGTATGGATCACGTTCATCATGATCTCGAGCATCGCCCGGCCATCGGGCATGACCATCACGCCGAGACAGACGCGCATGATGTCGAGGATGAGCCCTACGCTCGCGAGCTGCGCGACGGTGGAGATACTCACGGGGTCGACGATCCCTGTGCTCCACAACCCATACGGATCCGTCCCCGCCATCGGGTTCCGGCCGAGGTACGAGTAGAGGCTCGGCCCGTCCTGGTAGCCCGCGGGGTCGCGCTCGAGCCACCGGCACATCCCCGGCGTCGGGTCGTAGTGCCGGAAGCGCACGGTGTACGCGCCGATGTCGCCGTTGAACCTGTAGCCAGAGAATCCGATGTTGAAGTCGGAGCGGGCGTTCGCGGCGCGCGCGAGGTCGGCGGCGGGGGAGGTGTCGCCTGCCGCTGGCTGCGTCGCGCCGCCTGGCTGCGCGAGCTGGCCCTGCGGGAGCGCGGCGACATACGCGGTGGACCCGTACTGCGCGATGTCGCGGGTGCTGACGGTGCCGTCGCGGTCCCAGTCGGCGTCGGGGTTGTAGCCGGGCTGGCCGAGCTTCTTGCCGGAGGCGTTCTGGGCGAGGGTGGTGTCGGTCTTGTCGACCTTGCCGTCGCCGTTGATGTCC
>CAIXEV010000148.1 GCA_903918555.1 uncultured bacterium
ACAACGATCGGAGTCTACGGCTTACATCGGTCGGTCAGCAGACTCAAGTCTGCTGGCACCCACGGGCTGCGTGGTGCGCGCGTGACTTGAACTATGTTCGCAAGCCGCCGATGCGGCCTGCCGCGATCGGCAGCAGGAGCGCGACCGGCAGGAACACGCCCACCGCCGATGGGATCAGCGGCAGCTCGACCGTCATCACGAAGAAGCTGCCGAGGAGACCGGGCACCGCCACCGCGGCGCAGAAGACGCTCGGCCGCAGCATCTTCGTCGGCTCGCGCACGAGGAAGAACGGCAGCGTGATCATGAGCATGAGCAGGTTCACACACGCGCCGGCGAAGCGCTGGCCGACGAGGCGCGTGGCGTCCGATTCGGTGATGCCGCCCTCGGCGGCGAGTTCGGCGATCTTCTGCGCCGACAACAGCTGCGCGAAGCCGCGGAAGTAGCGCGCGCGGATCGCGTCGGGCGAGACATCGGTCGCCACGAAATCGATCGGTTCGGAGCGGTCGACGCGCGCCTCGCGGCCATCGCCGCTGCCGGGCGAACTGCGGCCCGTGACGAACCCCTGCTCGAGCACCCAGCCGTTGCGGGCGTCGTCCCAGCTCGCGCGCGCGGCCTCGATGCGCCGCACCGCAGCGCCCGATTCGTTGCGCTCGATCACGAGGAGCCCGGTCGCGACATCGGCGAGCGGGTCGAAGCTCTGCGCGAGCAGCAGCTTGCCCTCGCCGTCCTGGATGAGCTTCACCGCGAAACTGCTGGCCGACTGCTGCAGGATCGCCGACTCGTCGCGCGCGAGGCGCGTGGCGAGCCGCGGGAGGAGCACTTCGCCATTCACCAGCTGCAGCAGGTTGAGGGCCACCGCCACCATGCCGATCGAGAGCGCGACGCGCCAGAGGCTGATGCCCGCGGCGAGCATCGCGACGAGCTCGCGCGTGCGGACCATCTGGACGAGCGTGAAGCCCGCGGCCGCGACGGAGCCGAGGCCGACGAGATAGGCGTAGAACTGGAAGACGCGCGGCGCGTTGAAGTCGACGAGCGCGGTCGGCAGCGCCGTCCACATGCTTCCGAACTGGCCTGCGTCGACCGCGGCGCGTGCGGCGGAGGTGTACGCGTCGAGGTTGAGGATCGTCTGGATCGACACGCCGAACAGGAACATCACCGAGAAGATCAGGGCGAAGTTCACGAGGAAGCGCGTGGCGATGTATCGGTCGAGAAGGCCCATCGGTGCTTTCCTAGTTTCTCGCGATCTGGCGGTACCCCACCACGATCATCACGGCCAGCGCGATGTTGCCCGACGACGCCACGAGGATGCCCGACGCCGTCGTCGCTTCCTTCAGCATCTGCTCGCCGCCCGAGATCAGCAGGATGTCGATGATCGCGGGAAGGAACGAGAGCAGGTAGACCTGGAGCGGATTGGTGCCGCGCAGGCGGATCGCAAGCACCGCGCCGAGCACGATCATGAGCGGCGCGCAGAGCGACTGGTTGATGCGCTGCACGATGCGCGCCACGATGTCGGCGCGCACGAGGCGGATCGACTCCGACATGCCGTCGGCCGCGGCGACGGCGTCCGCCTTGGACGCGGCGCGCGCGGTGCCCGCAGGCGCATCGGGAATCGCCTTCGCCTCGGCGATCAGCGATGCGATCGGCTCGTCCGCGCGGGCCTTGCCGGCGCAGGATCCGGGCTCGAGCCCGACGATGCGCGCCGGCCAGCGACCGCCGCCGCCGAAACCGCGGAGGTCGGCCACGGTGTCGGCGCGGGCGAGCAGCTCGAACCGCACCGCGCTGTCCTCGATGCGGGCGTCGGCCACCAGCGTCGCTTCGTCGACCGAGGCGCGCCGCGAGGCGACCCCCCGCTCGAGCTCGACCAGTTCGATCACGCCGCCGGACTGCGGCAGGAGCCTGGTGCCCTCGAGCCGCGCGTTGCGGATCTCGTAGGTCCGCCGGCCGCCGGCGTCGACGAGGCGCAACGAGCCCGACGAGGCGAGCGAGTCCTCGACGCACTTCCAGCGGTCGACCGACTCGAGCGCACGCTCGGTGCGGCGGCGGGCGTCGGCGACCTCGTGGTAGCCGTCGACATCGTTCCAGACGCGCATCAGGCCGCGGAAATCGAGGTGCTTCGGCTTGAGGCGAATGCCGCGCCCGAGGTCGATCGCCTCCGGCTCCGCCTGCGGGACATAGAGAAGCGCGTCCTCGCCGTCGCGGAACGCGGTGGCGTTGTGGAACAGCAGCTTGATGTAGACGCTCTCGTTCTCCCGATAGACATCGACGGTGGCGAACTCGGCGGTGAACTCCGTGAGCGGGCGGCCATCGGGGCCGAGTTCGATCGCGGCCACGCCCGCAAGACCGAGCCGGGTCTCGGGCGCGCCTGGCGCCGGCGGCACCTCGAGCACCTTGGCCTCGTCGGCGTAGAGCTGGGTGTTCGTGCCGGGGACTGCGAGCGCCTCGGCGCGGTCGACGGCGGAGATGAAGAGCCGCGTCGGGTCCTTCGTCTTGAAGCGGTCCATCGAGGTCCAGAGCCTCGGGACGCCCGCATCGACGAGGAGCACCATCACCACGAAGAGCCCGAGGCCGAGCCCGATCGCAGGCATCAGGACCTTGCGGTACGGCATGCCCGCCGCCGACATGGCGAGGACCTCGTTCTCGGCTGCAAGCCGGGCGTAGACGATCGTGCCCGCGAACGCCCCTGCGAAGGGCAGCGCGAACTGGAGCATCGGCACCGAGGCGAGCGCCACGAACTGCAGCAAGTCCTCGGGGCCAAAGAGGTTCTGCATGATCGGACGGATCGCCGCCCCGAACGCGATGATCGTCACGAGGACGCTCGCGGTCAGGAGCATGACGCGGAGGAGGTCCGCGACGATGTGCCGAAAGAGAATGCGCGACATCAGGACGCTGCATGGTCGCGATTCTCGGTCGATCCCGCAAGCGCGTTGCAGACCGCGGAACCCGCATGTTCGGCACAGCCGTTCGAGCCGCCGCATCTCGCGCGAGCCGCGAGGTTCTCCGCCCCGCCCTCACAGCCCGCACACCCCTTCCGATCCGATCCGAAGGGCTGACCCGAACGGCCATCTGCGCGGAAAGACCCGCCCGCGATTGTGTGAAATGCGTGGATCTCGACTATGTCAATTCGGCTGAAAGGCCGACAAGAAACCGTAGAGGGAGCCGTGCGGAACTCGCACGCCTCCCGCACGGGGGATCTTCAGCGGGGCAAACTTGAACGGGGCAAGCATGACCAACGACGCCAGCAAGTCCACCATCCGCCGCCGCAGCGCGGGACTGACCTTCCTCGAGGTCATCATCGCTGCGTCGATCCTCTCGATCGCGGCGATCGCGGTGCTCGAGCTGCTCGCCTCGAGCGACTCGATCGGCCTCACCGCGCGGCGCCAGGCGCTCGCGGCCGTCGAGGCCGAGCGCGCGCTCGAGATGTGCGCCGAGGCGATCAAGGACGGAGAGGCCCTTCCCTCCGCAGCGTCGCTTCAGACGGGAATGCAGGGCGAGGCGCTCGGCGGCTGCACGGTGTCGATCGCCGCGACGAATGTCACCGAAGAGTTCACGATTCCACCTGCCGGTCCGACTGGAAGCCCGCGGGCGGTGCCGATCAGGCTTCGTTTCCTCGTCGCCACAGTCGAGGCGCCGAATGGCGAGGTCTTGGTGAGACTCGAGCGGGCCGTTCCCGTCGAGAACTTCTAAAGGAGCTGGCAGGTGACCGCACAGCATGGTTCCAACCGGGGATTCACGCTCGTGGAGGTGATGTTCGCGACATTGCTCCTCACGATCGTGGGTGCGGCCATCGCCACATTCCTTGGCGCGATGGCGAGCGGCAGCGAGGCGCGTCGGAACATCTCCGACCCAGCGCTCGAGTCCGCGCTCGCCCTCCGTCGTTTCAGGAGCGTCGCGCCCGAGTTCCGCTGCGTGCTTCGCGTGACGCCCGACGCGGCGATCGTCTGGCTGTCCGACTTGGTCCCGAGCCACTCGACCCACACGAGCGAGGCCGGCGTGCTCCGCTTCGACGAGACCGAGCGCGTGCTGCTCCTCGAGACCATCGACACCGCGTTCCTCGACAGGAATCGCCAGCTCGAGCGCGAGTACCCCGTCGACCAGTACACGCAGCTGACCAACCAGCTCGACTCGCTGCGCAGGTCGGGCGCGCTCACCGCCAGCGTCATCGCCGAGGGAATCGACTCGGTCGACTTCAGCCCCGAGCCGGGACGACCGGACTCAATGAGGCTCACCTTCACGGTCGACGCCTACTCGACCACCGTGCTGCTCGCGCCCGCCCAGCGGAGGAGCCGATCGGATGACTCCTCCACACCCCGATCTCGCTGCGCCGGCCGCGCCCGATCGAGCGCGTCGTGCGTTCACGCTCGTCGAGATCCTCGTCGTCGTGGTCGTGATGGCCATACTCGCGTCGCTCGTCGTGCCGAGCCTTGCGAACGCCACGGCGCCGCTTCCGCGCGCGCTGTCCGATCTCCTCGAGGCCGACTTCCGGCGCGCGCGCGTCGAATCGATCGGGACGGTGCGCGAGATCCACATGGTCGCGGGCGCCGACCGCGACCGCTGATGGCTGCAGCCCGCCGGCCCGCTCGACTCCGCGAGCGCGCTTCCCGCCTCCCTGCGCATCCTCGGGAACGGCAACCTCTCTCCGTTCGCGGGACTTCGCCTCGAGCCAACCATCGATTCCACGACGCCCTCCAGCGGACCCGCGTCCTTCGCGGTGTTCAGCACGGAAGGCCTGCGAACGAGGACACGGATCGAGCTTGAGCTCGTCGCGTCGGTGAACTCGCAGGCGCTGATTCGCTGGGAAGCCCAGCCGCAACGAACGCAACTGGTGGAGCTGCCGCCAAAGAACGAGCAGGATCGGAAGAACGAGGCGAACGCAACGAGCGCGAGGTAGGCGCGTTGCCACACGCAACCGGGGGAACCATGAACGCGGAAAATCATCACAATCGTGCGACGGCGGAGACGAACGACGCGCGCCACGACCACGCGAGCTGCGATCACGCACGCCACGACCACGCGCACCACGACCACGCGCACCACGACCACGCGCACCACGACCACGCGCACCTGCAGACGGAGGCGCATGTCCACCCAAACAGCCGCGGCATGGCGGTGTTTCTGGCGCTGGTCGCGGTCGCCCTCGCCCTGATGGTCGGGCTTGCGATCTCCTCGACGCGCGACGCGAGCACCTCCGCGAGCGGCGGCCTCGTCCTCGGGACCGCCTCGCGCAGCGCAAGCGCGGGCGCGCTCGACATCGCGGAATTCATCGTGCAGAAGCACTCGCCTTCGATCGCGGGCGTCGCCTCGGCGGATGCGCGGTTCGTGTTCGAACCCAAGCGGCTCGGGAACTACACCCTCTCCGCCGACATGCGCGATCCGACCACGGGCGGCGCGCCCACCGAGGAGTCCGTCGGCTTGGCGCTCTCCGCGTCGGCGGCCTCTGGAACGGTCACGCAGTCGGCGAGCGACACCGTGCGCATCGATTGGGCGGATACCGACGACCGCGCGGATCTCGACCTCTCGGAGTTCGCGATCTTCACCGCGGGCGGAACCCCGACCAGCCCGGCCCTTCGAGTCGGCCCGAACTCCGAAGTCTCGGTGTGGCGCAAGGCGCCTCTCGCCAAGCTGGGCGAGCCGGTCGTGATCGGACACCGAACGAGGACCACCGGCCTCTTCACGATCGATCCGCAGGCGCGGCTGCTCGGCCATGTCCTCGTCAGGCCCGGCGGCTTCCCCACCAACCAGATGCAGCTCGACGAGCAACTCGCGAATCAAGAGCTCACGATTCCCTTCGATGTCCAGGTCCCGGCCACGCCTCGGCAGAATGCGCCAACCATCATCACGGTGCTTCCGTTCGCTCGCTTCGCGGCAGATGTGAACACGCGGCTCCCGGACGGCACGCTGCCGCACATCCGTACGAGCGTGCCGAACCAGCATCTCTGGAATCCGAACAGCGTCGTCACCATCGCGGCGACCAACGACGCGAGCCTCCAGCCGAACACGCTGCTGCCCCTGGGCACCTGGCGCGTGATCCATCTCACGAACCAGACCATGCTCCGAGGCGCGCGATGGCGCTTCGAGGTGCCGACGCAGCTGATCGTGGACAGCAACCTGCGGCTGGTGGACTCCGAGTTCACGGTCGGTCCGAACGGCGCGCTCACCATCCAGACCGCGGGCGAACTGACGCTGCAGAACTCGCGCATCGTTCCCGACGACGGAAACAGGACGACCTCCCACGCAGCCGATGGAACGGCGGACTACGGCGCGTTTGGTGCGTCGCGGATCATCGTCTACTCGCACGGAGGCAGCCCCACCCTGACCTCCCGAAGCGTCCTCAAGGGACAGATCTATGCGACGACGCTTCGGGTTCGCGTCGAATCCGAGAGCGCCGTCTACGGCCGCATCCTCGCCTCGATCGCCGAGTTCACCGGCGGCGGAAGCCTCTACTACGACCCTCAGCTCAACTCGGGCCGCGGCTGGACGAATCCCAAGAGCGGCGTCTGGTGGCGTCGCGACGAACTCCGTCCCGAGGTGCGCGGAGTCGGCATCCTGAACGACCAGGGGCTCGCAACCTTCGTGACGCGCACCGGCGTGGCGGTCGAGCTTCCCGAGAACGGAATCGTCGTCACGCAGCATGTCGGTGCGGCGGGCGGAGTGCCGCGCATCAACAGCAATGGCGCGCAGGCTGGAGCCCTGACATCCGCGGCAACCGCCATCGCGCAAAGCGTCGCAGCTGCGCCGAGGCCCGTGGTCTACCCGGATCGCTTCATCGTCGTCCACGGAACCCTGCGCGATTTCCGCGAGATGCGCGAACTGGAAGGACATCCCGACTTCGACAATCCCCAACTCGCGCGCAACGCGACCTGGAGCTGGCTGGCCTCGGGCCTCGTCGAGCGCGAGCTTTCCCCCGACGGGAAGCCGATTCTGGCCAAAAACACGGTCAAGCCGCTTCAGAACCAGCACATCGACTCGCGCGGAAGGGCCATTTGCTGGACGGTCGCGAACAAGAGCCTCGGCGATCGGATGGGCACGCCCGCACGCTTGGAGTACCCCTATGTCGCCTCGCCGGAATCGTTCGCAACCTGGTTCCGCGACACCCCCGGCGTCAATCTCGTAGAGCCGTTCCGCATCGTGATGCGGCGTGTGATGGCGAGCGCGGGCGTGACGACCTATGTGTTCGACTCGAACGCGGCGCCGCCGTTCCAGAACGACGGCCCTGGTCCGCAGTTCGACGGCTTCTTCCCCGTCGAGAACCGACTCTTCGGCAATACCGCGCTGGCTTCGACGCTCGTCGGCACCACTCTGATCGGATGGAACCGCAACTACCACTTCACGCTCGAGCTGAGTCTTGAATTCACCTACCGGTCGGGCACAGGCCAGGCGTTCTCGTTCAACTCCGAGGATGACCTCTGGGCGTTCATCGACGGGAAGCTCGTCATCGATCTCGGCGGCATGCACCAAAACCACGGCCAGATGGTCGAGCTGGACCGGCTGGGACTCGAGGAAGGCAAGACCTATCCGATGAAGATCTTCTACGCGGAGCGCCGTCGGCCCTACAGCTACTTCCGCATGGCGACCACCTTCCCGATCGCAAGCCCGATTCCTGAGGCTCCCCCGCTCTCCGATCCGATGGGACCGCTGGTGAACATCTACCGCCAGAGCGACATGACGCGCGCTGCGTTCCTGTCGAGGAAGTAAGGCAAGACGAGCGCAGGACGGGTGAAGGCCGCGCGGCGGGCGCATCGCGTCTCGCGGCAACCGCGCGACCGAGAACACCAATCGGGCTAGGAACTCACCCACCGCCGAGAACCTCGAGCCTCTACAGACCGAACTGAATCGCACCCCGCGGGCAAAAGTCGCGGGGTGCGTCGTTTGTAGCGAGCGCAAACGGTTCGATATCTCCTTGAGGACGCCGCGCGGACTTTGACGGTCCGCGCGGTGTGTCCCGATGTTCGGACGCCCGTGGTGGGCTCCGCCCATCGATCGGGATCCGAATGCGCTTGCCTTCCGTGCACGAACCATCGCCACCAGCCGCCCCAGACGCGCGGCGCCACGCTCCGCCGCGCGGAATGGCGCAGTGGCGGCATGGCTTCACGCTCATCGAAGTCATGATCTCGGCGTTCTTGCTCTGCGTCGTCGGCGCTGCGATCGTCGGCTTCCTCTCGGCGCTCTCGACCGGAGGCACCGCGCGCCAGCACATCTCGGATCCGACCATCGAGTCAACCCTTGCCCTCCGCCGACTGCAGGTCCTTGCGCCCGACTTCCGTTCGGTCCTCGCGGCGGCCGACCAGAGCGCAATCCTCTGGACGAGCGACCGGATCGCGAGCCGGTCGGTCCATCTCAGCGAGGTCGCGCTCCTGCGCTTCGACCCGGACGCGGAGGAACTGCTGCTCGAATCCGTCACCCGCGAGGCCTTGATCGCCGATCGCACGCTCGAGCACGAGTTCCTGATCGGGCAGTACGACTCGATCCTCGGCGTCTTCGATTCGCTTCGCCTCGACGGGATGCTCGACCGCGAGGTGCTCTCGGAGGGATCCGAATCCGTCGAGTTCTCCGCGGCGGTCGGAACCTCCGGCATCGCCAACGCGACCTTCGTCGGCGCAGACTCAAGCGCGCGGGTCCGCCTCGCTCCCGAGACCCTCGAGGAGCCGTTGCGATGACCGCATCGCCGCTCCACCTTGCCTTCGGACGACGCCGGTCCCGACGACGCTGGGCCTCCGCCTTCACGCTCATCGAGATCCTCGTCGTCGTGGTGGTGCTCGGAATCCTCGCCTCGCTTGCGCTCCCAACGCTTGCCGGAGCCGTCGCCCCGCTCTCGCGCCCCGTCGCCGATCTCATCGAGAACGACCTTCGGCTTGCACGCTTCGACGCCATGGGCTCGATGCGGGAGACGGTGCTCGTGGTGGGCGAGGACCGCAGGCGCTGGTGGCTTCAGCCCGCGGGCGAGCTCTCGCAGGAACGCGCGCTTCCCGCATCGCTCCGCGCGCTCGGATTCGACACGCTCAAGCCCTTCGAGGCCCACAGGCTCAGCCTCACCGTGAACGGAGAGGAACTCCCCGACGGCGACGCAGTGCTCGTCGGGTTCGACTCCGAAGGAACCCGCAACGACACGACCGTGGTCCTCACGCTGGTCTCCCCCGTCAACGACACCGAAGTGGCGCGGTGGAGGATCGATCCCCGCCGGACCCGTCTGCGCGATGAACCGTGAACGCGATGGAACCCCCGCCCGCAGCCGACATCGAAGGTGAACACACCATGACCCATCACGATCTCCATGCCACCGACCGCCTGCACGCAGCAGCCCGTCGCGTTCGTCCGATTCTCCGGCGACGCGGCATGGCGATCCTGCTCGCCATCGTCGCCGTCGCCTTGGCTGTGATCATCGGCCTCGCGGTCGCCTCGAACCGAAACACGACCACGACGACGAGCGGCACCATCGCGCGGGCGGCCGAGGCGCGTGCCGCGTCGAGGGGCGCGCTCGAGATCGCGGACTTCATCGTGCGGCAGCACTCCGAGATCATCGCGGGCGATCCGAACGAGGCCCTGCGCGAGGTCTTCGCGCCGAAGACCATCGGGCGCTCCACGCTCTCGGCCACCATCGAGGACCCGAACACCGGCGCAAGCCCGACGCGCACCTCGGTTGGGATCGAGTTCGAGGCGACGGCGCAGATCGACGGCGCCTCGCAGACGCTGCGCGCGAAGGCCCGTGCGCCGTGGGCGGACACGATTGCCCGCGCCGACCTCGACCTCTCGGAGTTCGGAATGCTCGCAACCAGCGGCGGCATCACCGTGGGCGACGGTTCGGAGGTCTCGATGTGGCGCGATGCGCCGCTTTCGGATCTCGGCGAGCCGATCGTCGTGGGCACCCGCACGCGCCAGCCGAACCTCGTCGCCGTCCACGCCAACGCGATCGCGCTCGGCGTCGCCAAGATCAGCCCTGGAAACTTCCCCGCCGACCGCGCGGCGGCGGACGAGCTCCTCGCCGACGGACTCAGCCCGCTCCCCGCCGACATCCAGGTGCCTGCGGCGCCGAGGCAGGGAATCTCGGAGAACTACGAGACCGTGGACGCCGCCGACCTCGACGACGCGATCAACGAGGTCGTCGGAACCACGGTGCCCCGCATCAAGGTCTCGGGCGCCACGACGCTCGACACCGAGATGACGGTGCAGGGCCCGGTCGCGCCGGGCGCCTGGCGCGTGCTCGCGTTCGATGGCGCGCTGATCCTCGACGCCGCGGACTGGACCTTCGAGGTGCCGACGATGATCGTCGCGACGGGCGGCGTGACCCTGCGCAACAGCGCCAAGCTCCAGGTCGGCTCTGGCGGCGCGCTCACGATCGTCTCGAACGCGGGCGTGACGGTCACCGATTCGTACATCGGCGCGAAGCTCCCGCCGGGCGGCACGCGCCCCGACGCGGATGGCGGCGCGCCCTACGGCGGCGTCGGCGCCTCGGCGGTGACGATCTTCGCGCAACCGTCCCCTGAGGCCGTGCTCGTCAACGAAGGCAGCGTCGTCACCGGCGAGATCTACGCCCCCGACGCGGCCGTCACCATCAGCGACGCCAGCGCCGTCTACGGCCGCGTGCTCGGCGGCTCGGTCGTGCTCGACGACGGACGGCTCTTCTACGACCCCGCGCTCGACACGGGCCGCGGCTGGCTCAATCCCGAAAGCGCCGTCTATGAGGCGGAGAACGATGTCCGCGACGCCGTCGCCGGCGTCACCGTGCTCAACGACGAGTCGCTCGCGGCCTTCACGCTGGCAACGAGCGTCGCGGTCGAGTCGCCGGGCAACCAACTCATCGTGACCGCGCATGTCGACGCAGCGGGCGGCTACGACGCGGGCACGACGACCAACTCGGTCGATGGCGGCGTGGCGGCGGATGGCTCGATGCTGCCCGGCGCCACGGGCCTCTCCGGCGCCACCGGCTCCACGACCACCTATCCGGAGTCCTTCGAGGTGCACGGCACGCTGCGTGACTTCCGCGAATCCACCCACTCCGCGGGGCATCCTGACTTCGACAACCCGGCCTACCCAAACGGCCTGCGCTGGGGCTTGGTGAAGCCCACGCTCTCCGCCGACGGAAAGCCCGAGCTGCTTAGCGGCACCGCGAAGTCGATGAAGACCCTCTACAAGGACAGCGCGGGAAACGCCATCGCCCCCGCGCTCTACAACCCATCGCTCGGAGATGTGGCCGGCACGCTGAACTCCTCGAGCCAGCGTTCGATCACCAGCGCCGCGACCTTCGCCAACTGGTTCCGCGACTCGCCGGGGGTCAACCTGTCGGAGCCCTTCACGCTTCTCCTCCGCCGCACGATCGATTCGTCCGGCCGCACCACCTATGTGTTCGACTCGC
>CAIXEV010000149.1 GCA_903918555.1 uncultured bacterium
AGGGCAAGATCCGCTGCGTGAAGTGGGCGCGCACCAACAAGGTGCCGTTCCTCGGCATCTGCCTCGGCTTCCAGATGGCGGTCATCGAGTACGGCCGCAGCGTGCTCGGCCTCGCCGGCGCGAACTCGACCGAGTTCGAGCCGAACTGCGCGCATCCGATGATCTCCGAGCTCCCCGACCAGAAGAAGCTCGAGGGCATCATGGGCGGCACCATGCGCCTTGGCGCGCAGGAAGTCGTGCTCGAGCCGGGGTCGCTTGCGAGCTTCCTCTACGGCTCGAAGACCGAGATGCGCGAGCGCTTCCGCCACCGCTACGAGGTGGAGCCCGCATACATCGCCCAGCTCCAGGAAGGCGGCCTGCGCTTCAGCGGCCGCCACCCGAAGTTCCCGATCATGCAGGTGCTCGAGCTCCCGCAGTCCGCGCACCCCTACTTCGTCGGCGGGCAGTTCCACCCCGAGCTCACCAGCCGTCCGCTCGGACCGAACCCGATGTTCATGGGCCTCATCGCCGCCGCGATCGCCAGCGTCGAGCCCGAGTGCGCGCAGACCGAACTCGGCCGCCGCTGGGTGCGCAGCGCCCCGAAGCCTGTCAACGCCTGAGCGCTCTCGCTGGAGGCGCCCCGATGGCCGACACCATCACCAAGGCCGAGCGGAGCGCGCTCATGGCCAGGATTCGTGGCACGAACACGAAGCCAGAGGTGTTCGTGCGCTCGGCGCTTCACCGCGCCGGGTTCCGGTTCCGCCTTCACAACCGCGCGCTTCCGGGCCGGCCCGACATCGTGCTGCCGAAGCACAGGACCGTCGTCTTCGTCCACGGCTGCTTCTGGCACCGCCACGGCTGCAGCCTCGCGAGCGACCCCGCCACGCGAAAGGCGTTCTGGCGCGAGAAGTTCGCCCGCAATGTCGCGCGCGACAAGCGCACCGCCGCCGCCCTCCGCCGCGCGGGCTGGCGCGTGCTGACGGTGTGGGAGTGCTCGCTGCGCACGAAGGCGCGCCGCGAGCAGGCGGTGGCCGCGCTTGTCCGCCGGATCATCGCGCGGCGATAGGCCGAGAGTCGCTGACCAGCGCGTCCTTCATCTGAGCACACCGCTCGCGAAACCAAACACCCGCCGCGCGTGTCGCGTTTGGCGAGTTCGTCCCCACACAAAGTGGACAGGCGCGGCGCTTCTGTGCATCCATTGAAGAATCTTCGAAATTCTTGATCGCACTTCTGAGAGGTCGCGCGAGTCGCATTAGAGTCATTCCGACGCCTCGTTCTGATTCGGGGCGCGTTCGGCGAGTCCATCCAACGAGGAGAAACAACATGGCTGCACCCAGAGGTTTCGCAGAGCGGCTTCCAGCGAGGTCTTGCAGACCGCCGGCGACGGCACCTGCACTCGCGCACCGCGGTTTGGTCGCCATCGGTATGTCAGGATCCAGCGCCTTGCGCCGCGTGGCCTGCTTCGTGCTCGCATGCGCGTCCGTGCTGCTCGCGTCGGCACGAACAGCAGTAGCCCAGATCTGGCACGCCAACCCCAGCAACCCGGTCTACTGCGGCATCCCGAGGACCTTGCAGGACCAAGGCACTCCGTTCAACCCGCCGCTGCAGCAGGCGATCGGCAGGATGATCCAGTTCGAGGTGCCGATCGCGCCAGGCGTTCACGAGCGGTTCAATGTCGAATTCGTCGCCGTCACGGCGCTGCATCAGTTCCCGGCCGGCACCACGGATCCGATCGCTGCGTTCTTTCAGGCGAATCCGCAGGCACACTTCGCCTACCGGTACGACCCGATCGCGCTCATCAACGATTGCGACGGCGACGGCAACTACTCCCTCGGCGCGGGGAATCCGCCGTGCTGGGGAGCACCGTCCGCAACACTTCGTCCCGATGTGGTGCCCGCGCCGCTTCCGGCGGACATCCGCTCGAGCACGCCTTTCAACTGCAATCCCCGTCCCACCTTCATCGCGACGGTCGTCGCGCCGCCCCTTCTCAACGGTGGCGTGATTGGCATTCGGATCCGCGGCCACAACGCGGGCCTCTTC
>CAIXEV010000150.1 GCA_903918555.1 uncultured bacterium
CGCCGCGCAGCGGCGGTCCCCCCAGCACCGAGGAGAACGACCACAAACCTGCCCTACACGATCTCCGCCAGCACCTCGTTCGCGAGCAACGCGCCGCGGTGCGTGAAGCGCAGGCGACCCGCAGCCGTGCGCTCGAGCAGACCGCCGGCGATCGCGCGCGCGAAGACCGCCGCGCGTCCGGGCTCGAGTTCGACCGCGCGGCGTTCGAGCGTGGCGTCGATTCCCTCCATCAACCGCAGCCCGAGCATCAGCGCCTCGCTCGTGTGGCGCTTCGCGTCGGGCGCCTCGACATCGACGACGGGCTGCGAGTCGTCGCCTGCGCGCGTCAACCAGTCGCCCAGCCTCGGCACGACCTTGAACCGGTGCCCCGCCACGAAGCCGCTCGCGCTCGGGCCGATCGCCCACCACGGCTCGTTGCGCCAGTAGACGAGGTTGTGGCGGCACTCGCGGCCCGCGCGCGCGAAGTTCGAGATCTCGTATTGCACGAACCCGTGCTCCGCCAGCGTCGCGCGCGTCGCGTCGTACATCGCGGCCTCGACCTCGTCGTCGCACGGCTCGAACTCGCCCTTGAGCAGGCGCTTCGTCATCGCGGTGTTCGGCTCGTAGGTGAGCCCGTAGCACGAGAGATGCTCGGGCGACAGCGCGAGCGCCTGCGCGAGGTCCGCGCGCCACTCGTCGAGCGTCTGGCCGGGAACGCCGAAGATGAGATCGAGGTTGAAGTTCGACAGCCCCGCCGCGCGCAGCACCTCGGCCGCACGCACGACATTCGCGGGGTCATGCCAGCGTTCGAGCGTCTTCAAGTGCCTCGGGTCGAAGCTCTGCGCGCCGATCGACACGCGGTTCACGCCGCCGGCCGCAAGCACATCGGCTTTCTCGCGGTCGAGCGTCTCGGGGTTCGCCTCGACGGTCCACTCGACGCCGCGTGCGAGCGGAAGCCGCGCGATCTCGCGGGTCAGCGTGCGCAGTTCGTCGGCCGTGAGCAGCGTCGGCGTGCCGCCGCCGACGAACACCGTCTCGATCTCGCCCTCGACGCGCGCGAGCGTCCAGTCGATGTCGCGCGCGAGCCGCTCGAGGTACGCCCCGCTGCGGCCCTCGCGGTCGACGAACGAGTAGAAGTCGCAGTAGTGGCACTTGTGGAAGCAGAACGGGACATGCACATAGAGCCCGCGAACCCGCGCCCGGCCAGCCGGCAGCACGCCGCCGAGCGGCATCGCCGGAGCAGGCCGAGCCGCCTCGCCATCGTGGAGCCGAAGATCTGCCTTGCCGTGGGCCATGGAGGGGAGGATAGGGGCGCGGCGGGGTTTCCGATCCGTGGCGCAATTTCCGCCCTTCTCGGGCTTACCCCTCAAGCGCGGGCGCCTGAACACCGATCCCAAACATGTAGGGCGTTTCATGCCCTGACAGAGGAGATTGCGATGCCAGCCAACGAAGATGTCGTCCGGATCATGTGTCCGAATCTCGGATGCCAGCGCGTTCTTGCCGTTCCTTCGGCCGCGCGCGGCAAGGTTGTTCGCTGCCGCGGATGCGGCTCGAACATCCGCATCCCTGCCCTTCGGACGGACGGCGCCGCCGGCCATCCCCCGAGCAACGGCCAGCAGCCTCCGCAGAAGAAGGCCGGCTGAGCGCCCGCCCTCGACCCGCACCGTGAACCACCACGCCGCCGCTTTCCCCGAGAGAGCGGCGGCGGTTGCGTTGGTACACTGCGCGCTTGAAGCAGGAATCCACCCACAATCGAGTTTCGACCCCTTCGCGGGCCGTCACCCACGCCGCCGTCGTCGGCCTCCAATGGGGCGATGAAGGCAAGGGCAAGATCGTCGACCTCCTCACGAGCCGCTACGACTGCATCGTGCGCTACAACGGCGGCGCGAACGCGGGTCACACCGTGCAGGTCGGCACCGAGCGCTACGCGCTCCACCTCATCCCCTCGGGCATCCTCAGCGCCGGCAAGGTGAACATCGTCGGCAACGGCGTGGTCGTCGACCCCGAGAAGCTCCTCGAGGAGATCGATGGCCTCCGGAAGCGCGGCGTCGCCGTCGGCGCGAACCTTCGCGTCTCCGACCGCGCGCATGTCGTGATGCCCTACCACAAGGACCAGGACGCAGCGCTCGAGGAGCTCCTCGAGAAGCGCTCCGGCAAGTCGGGCGCCGGCCAGATCGGCACGACCCGTCGCGGCATCGGCCCCGCATACTCGGACAAGGTCCGCCGATCGACCGCGCTGCGCATGGGCGACCTCCTCGACCACGCGCTGCTCCTCCGCAAGCTCGAGACGATCTGCGGCCTCCGCATGGCCGAACTCGAGGCGCTCGGCGCGAATGTCACGCCGCTCGTGCCGAAGGAACTGGCGGACAGGTTCGCGGCCGCGGGCGAGAAGCTCCGCCCGCACATCACCGACACCGTCTACCTCGTCCACGACGAGATCAAGGCCGGCCGCAGCGTGCTCTTCGAGGGCGCGAACGCGTGCCTCCTCGACATCGACCACGGCACCTTCCCGTATGTGACGAGCTCGAACTGCTCGACCCTCGGCATCCCCGCGGGCTCCGGCGTGCCGGGCCGCGAGATCGGCAAGGTCTACGGCATCATGAAGGCCTACTCGACGCGCGTCGGCGGCGGCCCGTTCGTGACCGAGCTCCTCAACGAGACCGGCGAGCGCATCCGCAAGCGTGGCCGCGAGTACGGCACCACCACCGGCCGCCCCCGCCGCTGCGGCTGGCTCGACCTCGTCGCCGTGAAGTACTCCGTCATGGTCTGCGGCGCCGATGCGATCGCCTGCACGCTGCTCGATGTCCTCTCCGGCTTCGACGAACTCAAGATCTGCGTCGGCTACCAGCGCCCGGACGGCACGGTGACCGACCGCTTCGTCCCCGACGCCGAGCGCATGCACGGCTTCACGCCGGTCTACGAGACCTTCGCGGGATGGCAGCGCGAGCTCACCGACTGCACCGATCGCGATGATCTTCCGCGCGAGGCGCAGGCGTACCTCGGCTTCGTCGAGGACTTCGTCGGCATTCCCGTCGAACTCGTGAGCGTCGGCCCCGAGCGCAACCAGACCTTCGAGTCGACGCAGCGTTTCGCCAGCGTCCGCTGAACCGAGATGACCTCGCCCGACCCCGCCCGTCTGCCGCCCGCGCTTGCAGCGCTGCCGCGCCCGCGGTGGCCGCGTCACATCGCTGTGATCATGGACGGCAACGGCCGCTGGGCGCAGTCGCGCGGGCTGCCGCGCGCCGCCGGACACCGCGAGGGCGTCGAGACCGTGCGCCGCGTGGTCACCGAGGCTGCGCGCATCGGCCTCGAGGCGATCACGCTCTACTCGTTCTCGAGCGAGAACTGGAAGCGCCCCGCCGACGAGGTCGAGGCGCTGATGTTCCTCTGCTGCGAGTTCCTCCGTCAGGAGCGCCCGACGATGCTCCGCGAGGGCATCCGCTTCCGCCGCATCGGCCGCCGCGAGGGACTGCCCGCGGAGGTGCTCGCCGAACTCGACGAGACCGAACGCGCGACCGCGCACCTGACCGGGCTCACCCTCTGCCTCGCGCTCAACTACGGCTCTCGGACGGAGATCGCCGACGCCGCCCGCGCCCTCGCCCGAGAAGTCGCGGCTGGCAAGCGTTCCCCCGTGGCGATCGACGAGGCGGCCCTCGCGAGCCACCTCTACACGGCGGGGATCCCCGACCCGGACCTCCTGGTGCGCACGGCGGGCGAGATGCGGATCTCGAACTACCTGCTCTGGCAGATCTCCTACGCCGAGCTTCATGTGACCGAGGTGCTCTGGCCTGATTTCACCCTTGCGGACTTCCACCGCGCGATCCTGGCGTTCGGCGCCCGCGACCGTCGGTTTGGTGGTCTCGGGGGTGTGGTTGGGGGTGTAGTCGGGGGTGCAGTCGGCGCCGGCATCGAGGACGGTTCCGACGCCAGCCCCCGTGGGTAGCGGCGAATCGTTCGCCCCCCAATCCGACACCCAATTGGACACCTCGGGCCCGCGGACGAATCCGCCGAAATCCCGCCCCGACGCGCGCTTGGCTTGCATTGTGGCGCGGAGCGGGATGATGCGACTTCGTGCGGTTTCGGCGGGCGGTGCGACCGTCTCCGACTTCGAGGGAACTTCGCGGACTCGTCCAACGAAAGTATGGGCGAACCGCGACCGAACTCGGATCGTGCGTATCTCGGGAATGGATCGATCAGACGCAGGGCTTCCTGTGCCTGGTCGGCGGCGTTGACTGCGTCCAGAAACCAGTGTGTTTCGGGACCGCGCAGGGGCTGCGCGGAGCACGCCGTGTCCAGAGAAGTTGACCGAGCGAGAACAAGCGAGAAGACGAGCACCGATGCCTGCCGACATGAAGTACCCCGCCCGCCGCGCCAAGGCGCTTGTCACGCTCGCAGCCACCGCATCCCTCGTTGCGCTGATGCCGACGAGCATGGCCTTCCGCAGCGCCGGTGCGCAGCACGAGAGCGTCGATCCCGACACCGCGCGCATCGCGAAGATGGGCATCGACTCGCGCTTCCACTCCGAGACCGACGCGATCGGCCTCGCCGACCTGCGCTGGGAGTTCCCGCGCCTCGCCGCTGCGCAACTTGAGATCGGCGACGCGCTCGTCTTCGCGCTGCCCGGCGCGCGCACGATCGAGCTCACGCTCGTCGACCGCGGCTGGATCGCGGCCGATGCGCTCGGCTTCAGCTTCAACGACGAGAAGACCGGCAGCTCCGCCGACCTCGTTCTGCTGAACGGCCTCCTCAGCGGCACCGTGCGCGCGAACATCGACGGCCGCTTCGAGCAGTGGTCGCTCATGACCGGCGTCGACCACGCCGGACTCGGCGGCGACTACTACTCGAACCTCAAGGGAATCGACGCCGACAGCCTCCTCACGCCGGTCGAGCCCCCCGCCGAGCTTGCAGGCGACGGCGGCGTCGCAGGCAACGGCTGCGACGACAACGGCTCCATCATCGATGTCCTCTTCACCTACACGCCCGACTTCCTTGCCGACTACGAGTCGTTCGACGCGATGAAGGCTGCGATCCTCGCGGATCTCCAGCGCATGAACCTTGCGCAGGTGAACTCGCTGAGCGCGCCGCGCTTCCGCTCGGCGGGATTCTTCGAGATCGACCAGTCGGGCACGGGCTCGCTCGCCACCGATCTGACGAACCTCGCGAACCCGTCCGACGGATGGGCCGACGCCGTCCACACCGAGCGCAACGACATGCGCGCGGACCTCGTCGTCCTCTACTCCGACTCTGGCCCGGGATCCGCCGCGTATGTCGGCGTTGGCAACCAGGCCCTCGGCTTCAGCGTCGTCGGCACGCAGGGCGGCTTCGCGCTCGCACGCACGCTGGCGACCAACATGGGCTGCTGCAACGCGCCCGGCGACTCGACCCCCGCGTGCGGCGGCGCCTACACCTTCTCGAACGCCTACCGCTTCACCGTTGGAAGCAACACCTACCGCACGCTCATGGCGCTGCCGCCGGGAGAGGAGATCGCGTACTTCTCGAATCCCACCGTCGACTTCCTCGGCGTGCCGACCGGCTCCGCCAGCGCGAACAACTCCCGCTCGATGAGCTTCACCTCGGTGGTCGTCGCGGGCTACCGCTGCTCGGAAGGCGCCGAACCCGATTGCGACGGCGACGGCGTGCTCGACAGCGTGGCGATCGCGAGCGGCCTCGTGCCCGACTGCAACCGCACGGGCATTCCCGACAGCTGCGACATCGCGCTCGGGATCAGCCTCGACCAGAACGGCGACGGCGTTCCCGACGAGTGCCCGCTCACCGACCGCCAGTTCACCGTGAGCGGCACCGGCGTGCTCGACACCTTCGGCGTGGCGGTCTCGACGAGCGTGCGCGCGGGCGACCCGAGCGTCCTCCTCGGTCTCGGCGCTCCGGGCAACGATGTCGGCGCTCCGAATGCCGGCGCGGCGTGGATCGTCCCGATGACCGCCGGCATCCCGAACCTCGCCGCGGCGCA
>CAIXEV010000151.1 GCA_903918555.1 uncultured bacterium
ACCGCCGAGCAGAAGCTCGGATCGCTCGAGCCGGCGCTGACCGAGTTCGATTCGCCTGAGCTCGTGCAGGCCGCGTCGTCGTTCGTCTCGCAAGGCGCCGGCGCGATGCCGTTCGACCCGACGCTCGGCAACGCGCACAAGATCGCGCAGACCGAGGAGACGCTCTGGGAGCACATCAAGAAGGGCGGCCCCGTCATGTGGCCGATCTTCATCCTCGCCGGCGCCGCGCTGCTCGTCGTCCTCTTCAAGTGGGTCACGATGCTCTTCGTCCGCACGCCGTCGAACGCGCGGGTTCGCGCCGTGCTCGCGGCGGTCGCCGCAGGCGACAAGGCGAAGGCCATCGCTCTCTCGGCGAAGCTTCCCGGCCCGATGGGACGCATGCTCCGCGCCGGAACTTCCGGTCTCGGCGGCTCGCGCGACCAGGTCGAGGAGCAGATGTACGAGGTCATGCACACGACGCAGCTCAAGCTCCAGTCGCTGCTGCCGTTCGTCGCGATCAGTGCCGCGGCTGCGCCGCTGCTCGGCCTCCTCGGCACGGTGACGGGCATCATGAACACCTTCAGCCTCATCACGATCTACGGCACGGGCGATGTCAAGACGCTCTCGAGCGGCATCTCGGAGGCGCTCATCACCACGGAGTACGGCCTGATCGTGGCGATTCCGTCGCTCCTCCTCCACGCGTACCTCTCGTCGAAGTCGCGCAAGATCGTGAACCGCCTCGAGGCCACCGGCCTCTCGTTCGTGAACGAGATGGCGAAGGCAGAGTCCAAGTCCGCCGCCGCGGCGCGCGTTCCGGCGGAGGTCGGCTGACCTATGGCGCCCGTCGTCACCATGCTTCCCGAGGGATTCGCTGCGTTCGTGCAGCGTGCGTGGGAGATCACCCTCGCCGGCGGAAACGCCATGTGGGCGATCTGGCTCGTCGCATTCCTCATGTGCGCGCTCGGCGCGAATGTGTGGATCGGCATGGCCGGCACGGGCATGTGGCGGCGTTCGCGACGCACGGTCACGCGCTGGATCGAGGATCCGACGCGGGCGCGGGGCGCCGTCGGTCGGCTCGTGAGGGACGCGCTCGGCACGCGTTGCCGCGACGCCGCCTCGCTCACCTTCGCGGAGTACAAGGCCGATGCGCTCGAGCCGTTCGAGCGTCAGCTCAAGATCATGAAGCTCTGCGTCGGCGTCGCGCCGCTCCTGGGCCTCTTCGGAACCGTGACGGGCATGCTTGCGACCTTCGCGGCGCTCGCCTCGGGTTCGGGCGGCGAGCAGACCATGAGCGACATCGCGAAGGGCATCTCCGAGGCGCTCATCACCACCGAGGCCGGCCTCGTCGTCGCGCTGCCCGGGCTCTTCTTCCACTACCACCTCGCGCGCAAGCTGCGCGGATACCAGAACTTCCTCGATGACGCGGAGTCGCGCTGCCTGAAGGGCATGAGGGCAGCGGCGTAACGCCGATTGGAGCACCACCATGGGACGATTCCGAAATGCATCCTCAGGCGACGGCGGCGAGACGGCCATCGATCTCTCGCCGATGCTCGACTGCGTCTTCATCCTCCTGATCTTCTTCATCGTGACCACGACCTTCGTCGACGAGACCGGCGTCGAGGTCGACAAGCCGCAGGCGGCGTCGAGCGTGCAGCTCGAGAAGACGAGCATCCTCATCGCGCTCACCAAGAAGGGCGAGGTCGTGTACGGCGGCCGCGAGATCGGCATCAACGGCGTGCAGACGCTCGTGAAGCGGATGATCTCGAAGGAGGATGTGCCCGTCATCATCCAGGCGGACAAGGAGGCTCCCGCGGGCCTTCTCGTCCGAATCATCGATGAATCGAAGCTTGCCGGCGCAAGCAAGGTGAGCATCGCGAGCGCCAAGGGCGGCTGAGTGAACCCATGATCACGAAGACCGTGTTCACCTTCGCCTATCAGGGAACGCTGCGCGTGCTCGCCGCCGTGGCGGGGTTTGCGCTCGCATTCGGCCTGTTCCTCGTGCTGCCGCTTCTCGAGAGCATCACCTCGACCGCGCAGCCCGACATGATCGTGCAGGGCGTGAACACGGCGCTGCCGCCGCCTCCGCCGCCGCCTCCGATCGAAGAGCAGAAAGAGGAAGAGAAGGCCGAGGAGGAGCCTCCGCCGCCGCCGAAGCTGGCGGAGGAGACGCCTCCGCTCGATCTCTCGCAGCTCGAGCTCGCGCTGAATCCAGGCACGGGTGGCGGCGGTGCGGGTGACTTCGAGGTTCGGCTGCCCGTTGGTGGTGGCGCGGGCTCGAGCACGGGCGAGACCGAGGTCGACCAGCTCTTCTCCATGTCCGATCTCGACCAGAAGCCGCGCGTCATCTACCAGCCCAGCCCGCAGTCCAGCGCACAGCTTCAGAAACTGGCGCCCGGAACCGTCACGATCGTCTTCGTCGTCGACCAGCGTGGTCGGGTCGAGAACCCGATCGTCCAGAGTTCCTCGAACCCGGCGTTCGAGGCGGCCGCGCTCGCCGCGGTGAAGCAGTGGAAGTTCGAGCCCGGAAAGCGCAACGGCGAGGCGGTCCGCTTCCGCATGCGCGTTCCGGTCACCTTCCCGAAGAAGAAGTAGCCGAGCAACGAACAGCGCCGACAGCACCGTGGCGCCGTCAGAGAAACAGCCATGAATCCGATCCTTCTCCTCGCACCGGTCCTCCTCGCGCTCCAGAGCGGCAAGCCTGCCGTTCCGCCTCCGACGCCCGCGGTCGATCTTCCCAAGATCCCGCTGTCGGACGCGCAGCGCGCTGTGTTTGGCGACGACCTCTTCGAGCGGCGCTTCGCGGAGAGCTATGCCGCGGAGACCGACATCGAGCCCAAGCTGCTCGACACCGAGCGCAAGGGCATGCTGGAGGTCCTGAAGCTCATCCAGGCCGACAAGATGGCGGAGGCGGCCGCGATGCTGCAGAAGATGCGCACCGACGCATCGAGCGCCGTGATCGACTTCACGATCGCGAACATCGCGTTCCAGAAGGAGGACTTCTCGACGGCCATCGACGAGTACACGCGGTGCGTGCAGAAGTTCCCCAAGTTCCGCCGCGCCTGGCGCAACCTCTCGCTCATCCATGTCCGCAACGGCGATCTCGAGAAGGCGCTTCCCGCGCTGACCAAGGTTGTCGAGCTTGGCGGCGCCGATTCCACGACCTACGGGCTCATGGGCTTCGCCTACTCGAACCTCGACAAGCCGATCGCCGCGGAGAGCGCGTATCGCATGGCGATCCTGCTCGATCCGGCGACACGGGACTGGAAGCTCGGCCTCGCGAAGAGCTTCTTCAAGCAGAAGCGCTTCGCCGACGCGGCCGCGCTGACGGGCGAACTCATCAAGGAGACGCCTGATGCCGCCGATCTCTGGCTCCTCCAGGCGAACGCGTTCGTCGGGCTCGGGCAGCCGATGAAGGCCGCGCAGAACTACGAGATCGTCGACCGCCTCGGCAAGACGACCGTCGAGAGCCTCAACATGCTCGGCGACATCTACATCAACGAGGGGCTCTACGACATCGCGGTGAGCTGCTACGAGCGCGCGATGCTCAAGACGCCGCGTGGCGCGGCGGAGCGGCCCGTGCGCGCCGCGAAGGTCCTGGTCGGGCGCGGCGCCTCGATGGAGGCGGAGGGGCTGATCGGGCAGATCGAGAAGATCTACGGCGCGGAGCTCAAGGAGAACGAGCGCAAGGATCTCCTGAAGATGAAGGCGCGCATGGCGGTCGCCCGCGGTGCCGGCGAGGAGGAGGCGCGCATCCTCGAGGAGATCGTGTCGATCGATCCGCTCGACGGCGAGGCGCTCATCCTGCTCGGCCAGTACTACGGCCGGACCGGCGACGCTGCGAAGGGGATCTTCCTCTACGAGCGCGCCGCGAAGCTCGAGAAGTTCGAGGCCGACGCGAAGGTGCGTCACGCGCAGCTGCTCGTCGGGCAGGGGAAGTACGCCGATGCGCTTCCGCTCCTCCGCAGCGCCCAGCAGGTCAAGCCGCGCGAGAACATCCAGCAGTACCTCGAGCAGGTCGAGCGCGTGGCGCGGTCGCGCTGAGCGCGCTCGCGTGCGGCGTCGGCACGCCTCTCGGCGGAATCAGCCGCGCTTCGCCTCAAGCTCTTGCCAGCGCGCGTAAAGCCGCGCGATCTCCGCCTGCGCGGCGCCCGCTGCGTCGCAGGCCTTCGCGTAGGCCGCTCGATCCGCGACCAGCTTCGGCTCGTTGAGCTTCGCATCGAGCTCGGCGTGCTTCTTCTCGGCGGCCGCGATGGCCGCTTCGATGCCCTCGAACTCGCGCTGCTCGTTGTAGGAGAGCTTCTTCTTCGGTTGCTGCGGGGCAGGCGCGGGTGTCGTGCGGGGGCGTGAAGCGGCGGGAGCGGGCGCTGCGACGGGCGCAGGCGCAGGCGCCGGCGCGGGGGCGGGCGCGCTCTTCTGCTGCGGCGCGGGAAGGCCTCGCGAGGCGCGTTCAGCCTCGTCGAGCGCGCGGAGCGCCTGCGTGAGGCTTGCGACCACGCGCGGCGTGCCGTCCGGTGCGCCGAGCACGACGATGCGCGTCGCAAGCGCCTCGAGCATGGCGCGGTCGTGGGTCACGAGGAGCGTCGCGCCAGGGAAGGTCTCGATCGCCTCTTCCAGCACCTCGAGCGTCGGGATGTCGAGGTCGTTCGTCGGCTCGTCGAGCACGAGCATGTCGGCCGGCTCGAGCATCATGCGCGCGACATGCGCGCGCGCGAGCTCGCCGCCCGAGAGCATCGACACCTGCTGCAGCAGCTGCTCGTCGCGGAACAGGAACCGCCGCGACCAGCTCTTGATGTGCATCTCTCCGTCGCGGAACCGAACCTTGTCGCCCGTCGGCGAGATCGCGTCCTGGAGGAGCGCGCCCTTCGGGAACTCGGCGCGCGTCTGCGACATCGTCACGATGCGCGGCTTCGGATCGGCGGTGCGCACATGGCCCGCGTCGGGCGCGAGCTCGCCCGTCAGGACGCGCAGGAGCGTCGTCTTGCCCGAGCCGTTCGGCCCCATGAGCCCGATGCATTCGCCTGGCGCGACATCGAGGTCGAGCCCCTTGAAGAGGAGCTTTCCGCCGAGCGACTTCGAGACACCTTCGGCCGAGAGCAGGAGCCGCGTCTTGCGGCCGCTCGCGCTGAAGTCGATGCCCGCGCTGCCCGCGTTCGCGGCGGCGTTGCGCGCCGACAGCTCGGCGAGCTCGTCGCGGCGCTCGGCGCTGTCCGAGATGCGCGCCTCGCTCTTCGTGCGTCGCGCCTTGGCGCGGCGGCCAAGCCAGCGGTCGTCCTCGCGCACGGTGTTCGCCAGCGACTGCTCGGCCTTCGCCTGCATCGCGAGAAACTCCGCCTTGCGGCGGCGGAAGTCGCTGTAGTTTCCGTCGATCGAGAGCGTGCCCTCGGGATAGGCTCGCGAAAGCTCGATGATGCGCGTGGCGCAGTTCTCGAGGAACACGCGGTCGTGCGTCACGAAGATGACCGCGCGCGCGCGCAGATCGTGGCTTCCGCGCAGGAGGAAGTCCTCGAGCCACTCGAGGCCCTCGACATCGAGGTGGTTCGTCGGCTCGTCGAGGTAGAGGAGGTCGGGCGTGCCGCCGGCCGACGCAAGCGCGCAGGCGACGGAAAGGCGCTTTTTCCAGCCTCCCGAGAGCGTGCTCGCGAGCGCGTCCATGCGCGCGTCGTCGAAACCGATCTTGCCGAGGATGACCGTCGCGAGGACTTCGGCCTCGTGCTGGTCGCCGTGGGTCTCGGCGCAGGTGAGCGCAGCGGCGGTCGTGGCCGAGATCGCCGTGACGCCCTCGCCGAACTCGTCGCGCTGCGGGACATAGACGGCGATCGTGCCGCGCGGCGTGCGGATCTGGCCCGAGTCCGGCTCCTCGCGGCCCGCGAGCATGCGCAGCAGCGTCGACTTGCCGGCTCCGTTCGGGCCGATCATGCCGATCCGTTCGCCTTCGTCGATTGAGACCGAGACGCGGCGGAAGAGTTCACGCAGGCCGTGTGACTTGGAGAGTGCGGTTGCGTTCAGGAGCACGAAACCGTCCCGACTGCAGACGGCACCAGGATTTCGGCGGTCGTCTTCGCGAGGACTTCCTCGGCGGTGACGCCGGGGGCGAGTTCCTTGAGCACGAAGCGTCGCCTCGACTTGTCCATCTCGAGGACGCAGAGTTCGGTGATGACCATGTCGATGCACTTCTGACCGGTCAAGGGCAGCGTGCACTTCGGGATGATCTTCGACTCGCCCTTCTTGTTGACATGCTCCATGACCACGATCACGCGCTTGACGCCAGCGACGAGGTCCATCGCGCCGCCCATGCCCTTCACGAGCTTGCCGGGGATCATCCAGTTGGCGATGTCGCCTTCCTGCGAGATCTCCATCGCGCCGAGGATCGCGAGGTCGATGTGGCCGCCGCGGATCATCGCGAAGCTGTCGGCGCTCGAGAAGAACGAGTGGCCGGGCACGCCCGTCACCGTCTGCTTGCCGGCGTTGATGAGGTCGGGGTCGACCGCGTCGTCCTCGGGGAACGGACCCATGCCGAGGAGGCCGTTCTCGGATTGGAGCCAGACCTGCATGCCCGCGGGCACATAGTTCGCGACGAGGGTCGGCATGCCGATGCCGAGGTTCACATAGAAGCCGTCGCGGAGTTCCTGCGCGGCGCGCTGGGCGATCTGGTTGCGGTCGAGTGGCATAGGGGCGTGGATGATAGGGCAGTCTGCGGCGGAGGACGCAGCGGAAACCCGTTCGGACCGCCGCTATCCTGCGCGTCCCCATGGCTTCGAACATGCACCCCGTCCTCGTCCGTCTCGGTCTTGCGAACCACCCCCGGCTCTGCGCGCCCGGCACGGCGAATTCCGTGACGAGCGACAACCCCGCGACGGGCGAGGCGCTCGCGGCCGTGCGGCTCGAGTCGCGCGCCGACTACGAGAGCGCCATCGCGCGCGCCGTGAAGGCGCAGGCGTCGTGGCGGCAGCTGCCTGCGCCGAAGCGCGGCGAGATCGTGCGTCAGATGGGCAACGCCTTCCGCGACGCGAAGGACGCGCTCGGCGAACTCGTCTCGCTCGAGATGGGCAAGATCAAGGCCGAGGGCCTCGGCGAAGTGCAGGAGTCGGTCGACATCGCCGATTTCGCGGTCGGTCTCGCGCGGCAGCTCTACGGCCTCTCGATGCACTCCGAGCGTCCGGGCCACCGCATGTACGAGCAGTGGCAGCCGCTCGGCGTCGTCGGGTGCATCACGGCGTTCAACTTCCCGAACGCGGTGTGGGCGTGGAACGCGATGCTCGCCGCTGTGTGCGGCGACGCCGTGATCTGGAAGCCGTCGCTGGTGACGCCGCTTGTCGCGATCGCGACGAGCGAGGTGTGCTGGAAGGTGCTGCGCGAGCAGGAAATCTGGCGTCCCGAGGGCATCGACCCGGCCGACCTCTTCCCGCTCGTGATCGGCACCGACAGCGAGGTCGGCGAGCCGATGGTCGCCGATCGTCGCATTCCGCTGATCTCCGCCACGGGCTCGTGCCGCATGGGCCGGCGCGTCGGTGAAGTCGTGGCGAAGCGCCTCGGCCGCTGCCTCCTCGAGCTTGGCGGCAACAACGCGATCATCGTGATGGACGACGCGGACATGGAGATGGTCGTGCGCGCCGTGCTCTTTGGCTCGGTCGGCACCGCCGGCCAGCGCTGCACGACGACGCGGCGGCTCCTTGTGCACGAAACGGTCGTCGACGACCTCTGCGCGCGCCTCGCGAAGGGGTACAAGAGCGTCCCGATCGGCGACCCGCTTGCGGCGGGCACGCTCATGGGCCCGCTCGTCAACAAGCAGGCCGTCGCCGGCATGCGCCACGCGTGCGTCGAGGCCGAGAAGGAAGGCTGCACGCTGCTTGCGGGCGGCGTCGCGGGCATCGACCGCTTCGCGTCGAAGCCGGGCAACTTCGTCGAGCCGACGCTCTTCCGCGTGCCGAAGGGCGCGCGGCCGAAGATCTGCTGCGAGGAGACCTTCGCGCCGATCCTCTATGTCTATTCGGTCGCGAACCTCGACGAGGCGATCGAGATCCAGAACTCGGTCGACCAGGGCCTGTCGAGCGCGATCTTCACGCTCAACATGCGTTCGGCCGAGCGGTTCCTGTCGACCGAAGGTTCCGATTGCGGCATCGCGAATGTCAACATCGGCACCTCGGG
>CAIXEV010000152.1 GCA_903918555.1 uncultured bacterium
CCTCGAACCCGACGACCTCGCCGACATCGCGCTCCCACGCGAGATCAAGTCGTGCGAGGAAGTGCTGCTTTAGCGCGATCCGGGCTGATTCCCCGTCAGAACGACATCGGCCCCGCGCGGAGTTCTCGCTCCACGCGGGGCCGTGCCATCAACTATCCCCGTCTTTCCCACGATGGGGCGTTTCATCTCTCATTGATCACTGGCACGCGCCCCACGCGGCGAGAACCTGCGCGAGATCCGCGCCGTTCACGAAGCCGTCGTGGTTCGCATCGCCGACGCCGTTCGCCGACGCGGCGCCCCAGGCAGCGAGAACCGCTCCGAGATCAGCACCATTGACTGCGCCGTCGAGGGTGAGGTCCGCAAGGCAATCGCAGACCGTCACGCTGCCCTCGATCAGGAACGGACCAAGCACATTTCGCGGCGAATTCGAACAGATCGAGGTTCCACCCGTCAGCACAACGCTGCGCTGCGTACCGACGACGCGAAGGCCACCCGCACCGGTCGAAGCGGAGTTGCCCGAGATCAGGGTGTTCGAGAGACGCAGGATGCCTTCCGTGCCGCCCGATCCGGCGATCTCGAACATCTCGACCGCGGCAGTGTCGGCGCCGCCGATGCTCGACTGAACCGTGCAGTTCGACACGAGTACCACGCCACCGGCCGTCCGAGCGCCGACGACCTTGAATGCGCTCGCTGCACCCGCGCCAGCTGGGCCGGCCGAGTTGCCCGTGAACGACGAGTTCGCGATCGGCCCGCTCGACTCGAACAGCTGCAGTCCACCGCCCTCGCTGGATGCGATGTTCGAGACGAACTGGCAGCCATCGATGCTGGTCGAGGACCGGTAGATGTACGCGCCGCCACCGAAGTTCGACCGATTCGATTCGAAGCGGCAGTTCTTCACATACGCCGATGAATTCGCGGCGTAGAGACCTCCACCCACACGGAACGACGCGCTCGGGAAGATCAGCGATCCAACGGTTCCATTGCGAATCACAAGATTCTCGATGCCCGCCGTCGCAGGCTCGCCACCACTGAAGCGCGCGACCGATGTCGTGAGACCCGTGCCATCGACGATCGTCGCATTGCTCGGCGCGCCGCGCACGACGACATTCTTGCCGTTCAACGAGAACGCCTCGTTGTAGGTGCCCGCCGCAACGAGGATCGTGCGCGCGGTGCCCGCGGGAGTCGCGTCGATCGCAGCCTGGATGGTCGGGAAATCAAGAGGCACCCGGAAGGTCGTCGACTCGCAGATGTCAGGCACGGAGTTTCCGTCGGTATCAGCTGTCACTCCAAGCGCGATCTCGACGCAGTCGATCATGCCGTTCGCGTTGCAGTCAGTCGTCGAGGTCGTCGTCTGGATGTACGAGTGCACATAGCCCGCATCGATCGCGACAGCGCGGCCTGCAGTCGCCGGCGGCACGGTCGTCTGGCCCTGCGGCGTATTGAAGAGCGATCCCGCACCCCACGCGACGACGGTCCCGTTCGCACGAAGCGCCATACCGTGGTAGCCGCCACCTGACGAAATGGCCACGACATTGTCGAGCGGCTGTCCGAGGATCCGAACGACGCGAAGGTGCGTTCCTCCCGAAATGTCGATGGACCCATCGGCGTTGCTACCACCGCACTGCCCGAGATCGTTGCCGCCCCATGCGCGCACGACGCC
>CAIXEV010000153.1 GCA_903918555.1 uncultured bacterium
AGCACTTTTCGCGTGCCCCGAACGACCCATTGTGCGGGCAGGTCCGCGATTTCGGGAGAGATTTGGCGAGCGGTGGGGTTGAGTTGCCGACAGAGGGTTGTGGCGGAACGCCCGCCCTCGGCGCCGCTCTCGGCGTCTCGGGGCTGTCCGTCTGGAGTTCACCATGTTGGCGGTTCAGACCTTCGCGAAGGCCTTGCTAGTGTTGGCGACCACGCTCCCCCCGGGGACGGCGGGACGCGATGCGCCGGCTCCTGTGTTCCTCCCCGACGCCGCGCGGCCTGCCGTGCAGGCGCGCGCGCCGCGCCTCGACCCGCAGGCGGTGCGCCGCGCGGCCGTCCAGACCGTGCCGCGCCAGCTGCGTCGACACCTGTCGCTCATCGAGGTCGACGCGGCCGCCCTCGAGGCGTTCGCCGCGCGCGGCGGTGGCGTCCTGCGAGGGTTCCCCGTCGATCCATTGCGCGCATTCGACCTTGTCCTGCAGCCGACCGCCGCGCTCGCAGCCGTGCCGTCGGTCGACCAGATCGTCGTCGGCGCCCACGGCGAGCTCGCATCGATCCCGACACCTCCGCGCGGAGCCTTCCTGAGCGGCGGCGTGGTCGGCGACCCAGACAGCACCGCCTTTCTCGCGTCGAGCGCTGCCGGGACCTTCGGCTTCGTCCAGAGCGGAGGGACGACCTGGATCATCTCGAGCGGCCCGTACGACAGCGGGCTTCCGACCGTCGCCTACAACGCGACCGACCTGCCCGAAGGCTGGATCGACCCGCCGCAGTGGATGTGCGAGTCGATCGATGTGGCCGCAGACATCCCCGACTCGGGCGATGGCGCCGTCGCCGGTTCGCAGCCGTGCCGGCAGTTCCGCGTCGCGTTCGAGACCGACTACGAGTTCCTGCAGAAGTTCGGCGGCAACGCAAGCGCTGCGTCTGGCTACATCGCGACGGTGGCCGGGGCGCTCACCACCATCTTCGAGCGCGACCTGAACGCGCGCCTGGCCGCGAGCTATGTGCGGCTCTGGAGCACGCCGAGCGATCCTTGGACCCAGTCCACGCCGACCTCGCAGCTGAACGAGTTCCGCAGCGTGTGGTCGAGCACGATGGGAGGCGTGCAGCGCGACATCGCGCACTTCCTTTCGGGCCGCAACCTCGGCGGCGGCGTCGCCGATCTGCCCGGGCTCTGCTCGGGTTCGTCGTTCGGCTACGGACTCTCGACCGGCATCAACGGCTCGTTCCCGACGCCGCTCGTCGACAACTCCGACCAGAACTGGGACATCTACCTCGTCGCGCACGAAGTCGGTCACAACTTCGGCGGCGTGCACACGCACTCGCTGACTCCGCCGGTCGACGGCTGCGGCGCGACGCCGCCGGACTGCAGCGGCGCGGCGCAGGGCACGCTGATGAGCTACTGCGGGTTCTGCGGGGGCGGCATCGCGAACATCACGCTTGGGTTCCATCCGCAGAACATCGCCAGCATGGCCACCTACCTCGCCGGCCGCCCGTGCGACTACACGGGGCCTGCGCGCGCGCCGGTCGCGACCAACGACTCGGCCACCGCCTACGCGGGCATTCCCCAGGTGGTCGATGTCCTCGCGAACGACTTTCCGTTCAACTGCGAGTCGGTCGTGATCGACGGTTTCACGGCGCTCACCGGCGCGGGCGCGACCGTCACCCGCACCTCGGGTGGTGGACCCAATCTCTACGATGTGCTGATCTACACGCTCCCCGCCGGTTCGGGTTTCCTCGGTCTTGACGCCTTCAGCTACACGCTGCGCGACGCATCGGGCCAGACGGCGTCGGGCATCGCGGTCGTGACGGTGGCGCCGCTTCGGCAGCCCGACAATCCCGTCGGCGGCTCGCCACAGCTCTCGGTGTCCTACTACGCGCTCAGCGCGCCGACAGGCCTGCCTGCCTTCGCGGGGCTCACGCCGTACTCGACGGCGGCCGCGCCCTCGATCAACTTCACGCCGACGACCGCAGGGTTTGCGACAAGCAACCGAAGCGATGAAGTGGGCGCCGTGTTCACGGGCTGGATCGATGTGCCGGCGTCGGGTGGCTGGACCTTCTCGCTGTCGTCCGACGAAGGGTCGCGGCTTGTGATCGGGAGCACGGTCGTCGTCGCGCACGATGGGCTGCATGCCTTCAGCGAGAAGTCCGGCACGATCGGCCTAGCGGCCGGCCGGCACGCGTTCCGGGTCGAGTACTTCGAGGCGACCGGATCGGCCGGCCTCGTCGCATCGTGGCAGGGCCCGACCATCGCGAAGGCCGTGATTCCTGCGTCGGTGTTCACCTCTGGCGGCGCTGCCAACGCAGCCGACTTCAACAGCTCCGGCACCGTCGACGCCGTCGACCTGACGCTGCTGCTCGTCGACTGGGGCGTGCTGGGCTCGCCGCGCGACCTCACGGGCGATACCCGCGTGACGGGCGCGGATCTGTCGGTGCTGCTCTTCAATTGGACGGGCTGACCGATGCAGGCGCACTGGGCGCCGGCGGCGGGGCCTCGTCGCTCAGCTCGATGCGCTTCTTCGTGTCGCCCGGGAGAAGCGGGTAGGGCTTGCCGTCCTGCCACCATGCATGCAGGTTTCGGAAGTTCGGCGAGGTTGGAAGCCCCGACTGGCCGCCGGGCGTCACGAGGACAGCGTCGTCGAGTTGCGAGGGGCTGACGACGGACCGCTGGCTTGCGCCGAAGCGGGGCGTCTGGACGCGCACGCAGGTCGGGTGGCCCGGGAGCGGCGCCTTGGGCATCTCGGCGAGGCGCGCTGCGGCGCCGAGTGAGTCTGCCGCGGGGTGACGCATCGACAGGCGGTTGCGCTCGCCGCGGGTCGCGAACACGCGCGCGGGTTCCGTCGTCGTCGCGGACGCGGCGCGCGAACTCTCTGCTGCGCGGGCGTTCTCTGCTGCGCGTGCTAGCCACGCGGTTGCCTTCGAGCGCCACGCGTCGTCGCTCGCGCCGGCGACCAGATGGGCCGGTCGCGTCTCGAGGATGCGCAGGAGCGCCTCGTCGTCGAGCGCCATGCGCGCCGCTTCGGCCGTGAGGCCGTGTGGCGCGCCGGCCGGGGTTGCAGCGAGCCAGCCCGCGAACTCCGCCGACATCTGGCTGCGGAACGCGTCGAGCAGGACCGAGGCCGAACTCGTCGCGGTGACTTCGCCGTCCCATGCAGCGATCTCCGCGCGCGCCTTCTCCGACAAGTCGGGAAGCGTCGCGCCTCCGAGCGCGGCGACGATCGCGTCGCGCCAGCGCATGAGCCGCGGCGACCGAACATCGAGCTGCACGGCGTGCAGCGAGGCCTCGTCCCAATCGCTCCGCGCCGCGAGGAGCTGGCGCAGCCGATAGGCGCGATCGCCCTGCGCCTCGTCGCCACCGAGGACGGCCGCCAGCGCGCCCGTGGGTGCGACCGACAACTGGTTGCCGCTCGTCAGGATGCCGGACGGCGGATCGACGATCGTGGGCTTGTCATCCATCGCGAGCGACCCGCGCCAGGGCTCGGCGTCGCGCCATGCGACGATGCGCGGCGTCGCGCGCGTGCGCAGCGGCAGCGCTCCCGAGATCGTCCAGCCGATCCGGCCGTCCGACGAGGCGACCAGCACATTCTGCGGCGGGCCCTTCCAGCGGCGCGCGCACGCAAGCGCGGCGTCGAGCGTGGTGGCGTCCGCCATGTCGAAGAGGCCGAAGTCGATCGCCTCGTCGATCAGGATCGGCGAGCGAAGCGCCAGCAGGTCGCCGTTTGGCAGCGTCGCGACCACCGGGCCGAACTCCGTCGACCGCACCGTGACGGTCGACGCAGCGGGGCCTGCGCCGATCGCGACCGATCGCTGCGAGAAGGGCTTGGCGCCTTCCTTCGTGAGGTATCGCTCGGCGTTCGTCGGATCCCGTTCGAGGAGGACGAGATCGGAGAGGTCCGCCGTCAGGTTGGTGAAGCCCCACGCGACATGCCCGTTGGTGCCCTGCACGATCGCCGGAACGCCGGGCAGCGACAGCCCGATGAGTCGCCCTCCGTCCCACACGAGGTCGACGCGGTACCAGAAGTTCGGCGCCATCAGCGTCAGGTGCATGTCGTTGCCGACGATGGCGCGGCCGTCGCGCGTGCGCGAGCCGGCGACCGCGAATGCATTCGATCCGGGCGTCTCGAGCGACTTCGGCTCGCCCGCCGCGTTCGTCGGCTTCGCGCCGTCGGCGGATTCCCTGCGAAGGTCGAGCGTCTTCGCGTCGGGCATCGCAAGCGCTGCGGGCGAGGGGCTTCCGTCGACCGTCATGTCGAACGCGCCGCGGCCCGAGGTGAAGAACGCGGCGATCTCGTCGCCGAAGGCTCGGTAGAGCGGCGTCCGCGCGCGGTCGACTTCCTCGGAACTGTCGAGGTATCGCGCCATGCTCAGCTGGACGAGCATCGAGTCGGCGGGCGTCCACGGCGCGCACGGGGCCTTCAGCAGCTGGTACTCGAACGGCTTCGCGACCGCGAGCTGCGCATTCACGCCCGCGGCGTACGCCTCGAGCAGCGCGCGGTGCCTCTCGGGCAGCCGCGCGACCGCGCGCTCGGCGATCGCGCGCAGGCCGAGATTGGCCGCCTCGCGGTCGAGCGCCACGCCTTGCGGCACGATCTGCCCGAGTTCGCCCGCCGGTTCGCGGCGCGCGAGGTCCATCTGCAGGAAGCGCTCGCGCGCGTGGATCCAGCCCTGCGCGCACACGGCGTCGGCGAGCGTCTTGGCGCGGATGGTCGGGATCTCGACCGAGTCGAGATCGATCTCGACGGGCGCTGCGAGCGCGGGGAGCGCCGCGCGGATCGTCTCGATCTCGCGCGTGTCGGTGGGAGCCGCGAGAAGGAGCGTTGCGGCGAGCGAGAGGGTGGAGAGTGGCATGGCGTGCGCTCAGTTCCGGTTGCGGATGAAGTACTCGGGGTTGTCGGCGAGGCCGCTGACGAACGGCGCCGCGTCGGGCGTGCCGTCAGGCAGGCGGAATCGCAGCACGGCCTTGCCCTTGCGGCTTCCGACATAGAGCCAGCCGCCGTCGATCGCGAGCGCGCTCGGCGCGTCGAGGCCGGCGTCGGGGCCGATGAAGCGCGTCACGGTGCCGTCGGCGAGCAAGACGCGGAAGACGCTGTTCTGCTTGTTGTCGGAGATGAAGAGCGCGGAACCATCAGGCGAGAACAAGAGCTGAATGGGCGTCTCGAGGCCATGTTCCTTCGAGGCGATCGTCGCCTCGCGCCGACCCGTCGCCGGATCCCAGCGCGAGACCTCGCCGTCGCCGCGGTCGGCGACATAGAGCTTGCCGTCGGGGCCGAACGCGATGCCGCGAACTTCCTTGATGCCGCGCTCGCTCTTGCCGTTCGGCGACATCTCGCGCGAAGGCACGACGAGCCCCGCCGTCTTGGTGCCGGTGTCCGCGCCGCCGTCGCGGGCCAACGGCTTGCCGGCGAGCGGTGTGCCCGGCGCGCCGTAGCGGGTGACCGTGTTCGAGTCCTGGTTCGACGCGTAGATCGCGCCGTCTGGGCCGACCGCCAGCGCGTAGGGGTGCTGGAGCAGCGGATTCGCGTCGCCGCCGCGCGCGTACACGCCGACGAACGGACGCGTGCCCGAGCTGCCCGGCCGGTCGTAGTGGAGGAGCATGGTGTTGCTCTTCCATGCGGCGATGACCAGCAGCGTGCCATCCGCAAGCGGAAGGAGCCCGCGCAGGCCGTGCACCTTGCCGATGTCGGCCGAAGCGGGTCCGAGGACGCTCGGCTTCGTGGATCCGTCGGAACCGAATCCGAGCACATTGTCGTTGCCGGTGCTGGTGTCCGCGTCGCCGTCGCCGTGGAGCGTTGCGTACCACGCGACGCCGCCGGCGGGCGCGGACGGCGCTGGACTCGGCGCTGGAGTCGGCGCGGCGGCGTCGTCCTTCCGGTCGCGCTTCGAGTGCTCATGATGGCGATGTTCGTCCTGCGCGACGGCGGTCTGCGCGGCGAGCCCGAGTGCGGCGAGCGACACGATCTTGCCGAGGCCCATGATCCAACCACAGATGCGTGAAGGCATGCGGGGCAGTGTAGGTTTCGCGTCGGCGCTTGGCTTCACCCGCGCTTTGGGGTAGCGTGCACGAGTCGATTGAACGCCTGGCTCCCTCGGAGGCAACATGGACCGTCGTGACGCGCTCGGAATCCTCGGACTCGCCTCGCTTGGTGGGCTCGTCTCGCACGCGCTCGGTCAGTCGGCCGCGCCGGCCGCAGCGACCGTGACGGCGCCGCCCGCGAAGAACCCGATCTCGCTCGCGCAGTGGTCGCTGCACCGCCGCTTCGGGCTGTGCAAGCCCGAGGAGCGCCCGAGCGTGGTCGCCGATCCGATGGACTTCGGCAAGTTCGCGCGCGAGGAGTTTGGAATCACGCGGCTCGAGCTCGTCAACTCGTTCTACCGCCCGCGCATCGCCGAGAAGGGCTTCGCCACGGCGCTGCGCAAGCGGTTCGACGACGACGGTGTGCAGTCGCTTCTCATCATGTGCGACGGCGAGGGACTCTGCGGCTCGGCCGAGGAGTCGGCGCGGAAGGAGTTCGCCGCGAACCACGAGAAGTGGCTCGAGCTCGCGAAGGCGCTCGGCTGCCACTCGATCCGCGTGAACGCGATCGGCGAAGGCACGGCGGACGAGCAGGCGAAGCGCTGCGCGGATGGCCTCGTGAAGCTCCTCGCGCGCGCGAAGCCCTACGGACTCCATGTGATCGTCGAGAACCACGGCGGCCTCTCGTCGGACGGCAGCTGGGTGGTCGGGGTCATCAAGGCCGTGAACGACCCGGCGTGCGGCACGCTGCCCGACTTCGGCAACTGGCGCGACGGCAGCGGGACGCTGGTCGATCCGGTGCGGAATGTCGGGCTTGTCGTCCCGTTTGCGAAGGGCGTGTCCGCGAAGAGCTACGACTTCGACGACAAGGGCAACGAGACGCTGCTCGACTACCCGAAGCTCATCGAGGTCGTGAAGAAGAGCGGCTACACGGGCGCGATCGGCATCGAGTACGAAGGCAAGCGCCTCAGCGAGCCCGACGGCATCCGCGCGACGAAGGCGCTGCTCGAGCGGCTGATCTGAGCGGCCGCGGCTGCCGCTGGTGCTCGTGACGGGACCGCCGCGCGAAGCGCGGCGCGCTGTCGTGAACTCGAGGGGTTCAGCTAGCACTGCTTCCTCGCTGCGCGAGGAAGCACGTGGCACCCGCCGGCCTTTGGC
>CAIXEV010000154.1 GCA_903918555.1 uncultured bacterium
CTGCCCGGTCACGCGTGGATGGATGCGTCGGAGCCCGGCTTCGGCGTCGCGGTGCTCGACGACGGCCGCTACGGCCGCAGCGCGATCTCGACCGCGGATGGCGCGACGCTCGGCCTTTCGCTCCTCAAGAGCCCGCTCTTCCCCGACCCGAACTGCGATCGCGGCGCGCATGCGTTCACCTATGCGCTCATGCCGCACGCGGGCGACTGGCGCGCGGCGGGCGTCGACCACGCGGCCGACTGCCTGCGCGAGCCGATGCGTGCGCTTGCGCTCAAGACCGGCAAGAAGGGCGCGTTACGCGGCACATGGGCGCCGTTCGAAGTGCTCGCAGCCGCGCCGATGCGCGTCGAGATCGCGGCGTGGAAGCCTGCGGAGGACGGTCGCGGCCGCGTCCTCCGTCTCGTCGAGACGCGCGGCGCGCGCGGCGATGTCCAGGTCTTCTGGAATGTGGATGCGCGCAAGGTGACCGCGGTCGACCTCCTCGAGCGTCCGCTCGCAGGCGACGCCCCGCGCCCCGAGCTCAACCATTCGCCGGGCGCCGCGACGCTCCTCCGCATGCGGCCCTTCGAGATCGTTTCGCTCCGCGTCGAGTGACCCGTTATCCTGCGCGGAATGCGCATGACGCTCATCGACTGGCTGATTCCCGCGGCGCTCTTCGTGACGCTCGTGGCGTTCGCCCTGCGCACGCGCAAGTACTCGGATTCGGTCTCGGGCTTCCTCGCCGCCAACCGCTGCGCGGGCCGCTACCTCGTCTGCGTCGCCTACAACATGGCGCAGGTCGGCATCATCACGCTCGTCTGGTACTTCCAGCAGTACTACGACACCGGCTACACCTCGATCTGGTGGGGACTCGTCGAGAACCCGCTGATGATCGTGATCGCGCTCACGGGCTGGGTCGCGTACCGCTTCCGCGAGACGCGTGCGCTCACGCTCGCGCAGTTCCTCGAGATCCGCTATTCGCGCTCGTTCCGTGTGTTCTGCGGCCTGATCGCGTTCATCGCGGGCGTGCTGAACTACGCGATCTTCCCCGCGGTGAGCGCGCGCTTCTTCATCTGGATCTGCGGCCTGCCCGACCAATTCACGCTCCTCGGACTCACGGTCGGCACCTTCCCGTTCCTGATGGCGCTGCTCCTGTCGACCGCGATCTTCTTCGTCTTCCTCGGCGGGCAGATCGCGGTCATGGTGACCGACTTCCTGCAGGGCATCTTCTGCAACATCACCTTCCTCGTCATCATCCTCTACCTGCTGACCACCTTCGGATGGGACCAGATCGGCGAGACGATGCTCGCGGCGCCCGAGGGCAAGTCGATGATCGATCCGCTCGGTATCGGCGCGGAGTCGCAGTTCAACGCGTTTTACTGGCTCATCAGCGCGTTCATCCTGTTCTACACCGCGCGCGCGTGGCAGGGCGACCAGGGCTACAACGCGGCGGCGATCACGCCCCACGAGGCGAAGATGGCCGGCGTGCTGTCGGGCTGGCGCTGGCGCGTCCTCATGCTCGTCGCGCTCGTGATCCCGATCTGCGTGAAGGTGTTCCTCACGCACCCCGACTACGCGGCGCAGGC
>CAIXEV010000155.1 GCA_903918555.1 uncultured bacterium
CGTACGCAGGTCCCCGATGGCTTCCGATTCCACTCCGACCCAGATCTCCCAGACCGCCGTGCGCCCTGCGCGCCGGGGTTTCACGCTCGTCGAGATGCTCGCCGTGATCGGGGTGATCGCGGTGCTGATGTCGATCATCGTTCCGACGCTCTCCGGCGTTCGCCGCGAGGCGGAGTCGGTGTCGTGCCAGAGCAACCTGCGGCAGCTGCACGGTGCGATCGAGATCTATCGCGCGTCGATCAGGGGCATGCTGCCGATGTGCGACTTCCTGCCTGCGTCGACGCCCGAGGGGCCGGTCGGCGGGCTCGTCGAGGTGCTCGGCAACACGGTCGAGCGCGACTGCAAGTGCTGGTACTGCCCGGCCGACCTCGACGAGGAAGGCTCGCTCGCGGCCGGCACGAGCTATGTCTATCTGCCGGGGCTCCTGCGGTATTCGCCGCAGGTGCAGATCCAGGTCGCGACGATGATGGCTGCGTCGATGAACAACCCGGGGCTCAACGCGCGCATGCGCGAGCGCCAGCGGCGCGACGCCGAGGCCAAGCTCGTCGGCGCGCTCTACGACCAGACTCCGCGCGCGTTTGCGATCCTCGCCGACAGCCAGGATCGTCACAAGATCGGAAGCCGCGTGCCGCGCAACGCGGTGTACATCGATGGAAGCGTGGGAATCCTTCGCGAGCCGGACGAGGATCCCGGCAGCGGCGGTTGACCTGAAAGCCAAGAGAACCGAGGCAAATCATGTCGTTGATCGAGAACATCACCGAACTCCGTGACCGCGCCGACGAGGCGCTGCGCGAGGCATGGGAGGCGAAGCGTCGCGAGATCCTCGGCGCGGTCGGTGCGCTCGCGCTGCTCGGACTCGCCGGCTACGGCGTGTACTGGTGGGTCGAGGTGCGATTCCGCCCGCCGCCGTCGATCTTCGATTCGCCGGTCGACGATGTGCTCGGCTATTTCGCGCTCGACGACTTCTCGCAGCTTCCCGTCGAGGAGCGCATTCGCTTCCTCCGCGAGCTGGCGGACCGCTTCCGCGGCATGAGCCAGTCCGACAGCGCGACGATGGCTGCGTTCCTCGCCGGGCTTGCGGGCCCGGCGCGCGAACAGGCCACGCAGAACGCGCGCGTGCTGGCGAAGGACATCCTGGCGCAGGGCGCCGACGACTACTTCAAGCTGCCTGAGAACGAGCGCGGCAAGTACATCGACGAGTGGATGGTGAAGTGGCTCAAGGCCGGCGAGCGCATCGCGACGGGCAAGGACAGCGAGAAGCCCGACGACGAGCGGCTGAAGGACCTGCGCGCGCAGGGCGAACGCGGCCGCGAGCGCGCGGCGGAGCGGCCGTCCGAGCGCATGCCGAGCCTGACCGAGGACGGCGCGATGCGGTTCCTCGACTTCTGGGAGAGCGATGTCGAGAAGGCGTCGACCCCGAAGGAGCAGGGGCAGATCGTGCGGTTCCTCGGCGATGTGCGCAAGCGCTTCGGCGGGTGAGGCGAGATTGAGCGGCGGCCGCTTGCGGCGGCCGCCTTTGGCGATACGGACGGCGGGGGTGCGCGGCGGCTGCTTGCGGCGGCCGCCTTTGGCGATACGGACGCGTGCTTGAGCGGCGGCTGCTTGCGGCGGCCGCCTTTGGCGATACGGACGGCGGGGGTGGACCGCGCGATGTGCAACGCGGGCCGCGCGGCGGCCTCGCGTGTCCTCCCCCGACCGGTGCACGGAACGTGTCGTGCACCGTTCCTAGCAAGCTGAGCCGAGTGGGTTCCTCGCACGCGCTGGGGTTCCGCCGCGAAGCAAAGCTAGACTGTCGCACATTTAGAGAAGATTCGTCGGAATTTCACCCGAACACTTGTCAGTTTCAGACTTTGATGTAGTCTGATTTGTCCTGTCGCGCCTAGCCCGAGGAGTCGGGGTGGCCGCGACCGGACCTTCCGCGTCGCCAAATGGAGACTGACATGATGCTCTCTCTCTCTCTCTCTCTCTCTCTCTCTCTCTCTCTCTCTGATACTCGGCGTGTCTTACGCATCGACTGAGCCGCCCCTCGGTCCAGGGTCGCCGGAGCCTTCGCCTTGGATTCCGATCGACGGGGCCCCGGGCTCAAGCGGCGAAGAGTGTGGCCATTGGTGGTGGGAGAGCGGGCGCCCGCGGATGACAACGCCTTTTGTGAAGATTCATCCCATCCGCTTCTTCCCATCTGGCTCGCACGGTACAGGGAGCTTCGAGGTCGGGCTCACCCAGCCCGAGTGCAATGCACTGGCGGCGCGCGCGAACCTCTACGACGCTTGCTTCGCTGATTTCTGTCTGTTTCGCGGTGAGACGGGCCCCCTTGAGCCCCAGGAAGGAGGCGCTGAGCGAACTGGCTTCTTGCGGTGGACGGGGCCGATGACCGGAATCCGCACCACGCGCCTCCGGTTGACTTCCACTGCCAG
>CAIXEV010000156.1 GCA_903918555.1 uncultured bacterium
GCGCGCTGCACGCTCGGCGAACAGGTGCAGGCGATGGCCGATGTGTACGGCCGCTACTCGGGCGGGCCGGAGTGGTGACGAACGCTGCGAGAAGTTGATCGGAACGGATCGCGCACGGGAAGGAGAAGACGATGCCGCAGTTGCCGAGTGGTCGGCGGATGGCCGTTGGCCGAATGCACATCCTGAAGCCGGGGACGCAGTGGTTCGCGTGCCCCGAGGGGCACTTCTGGTACCAGACCCCCGATCTTGCGATCAACGCGCCGCCGTTCCAGCGTGACCAGACGGTCATCTGCGACTTCGTGCACGCGCCCGTCCCTCGGTCGGTCGAGGAGATGGCGCGCTACATCAACATCATCGAGGTCTTCTCCGACGAGCGTATCCAGATCACCGGACTGCAGCTCGACTGCGCCAAGCGTCCGCCGGACTGGAGCGAGGCCGACTGGGCCGCGTTCAAGGAGTGGCGAGACTCGGAGAGCATCCGCGCGTTTGTGAAGGAGTCGATCGAGATGTGCCGCGAGCAGGCCGAGGCGAATCGCTCAAGCCCCGGATTCGTGAAGCTCGAGCAGGCGTCCGTCGCGCGTGACCGGCGCAGGGAGGCCGCGCTCGGGCAGATCATGCAGTTCGGGGGAGAACTCGCGCGATTCGACGGTGAGCTCGGCGACGGGTTCGAGGAGCACGAGCGCGAGAAGGCGGCACGGATCTTCGTGCGGCTCCTCGAGATCGAGCGGTCCCTCAGCGCGCTCCTCGATGATCCCGCGACCTCTTTCGCGGAGGGCTGGCACGCATACGGGCTGGCGACCCGTCTCTTGAGGAAACCCGACGCCGCGGAACGCGCGTTCCTCGAGTCCATCAGGCTGGCGCCGTTCGACCAGTCGTCCTGGCTCGAATTGACCCGCATCCGCGGCGAGCGCGGCAACTTCACGGGCTCGGAAGTCGCTGCCCGCCGCGCCGTCGAGCTCGACGGAAAGTCCGCGCCCGCGTGGTCGAACCTTGCGATGGCGCTCTTGCTGCTCGACCGTCGCGACGAGGCGCGCGACGCCGCCACCCGCGGCCTCGCGATCGACGAAGCCGACCCCGTTGCGCGCAATGTGCTCGGACTGCTTGAGCGCGGCGTCGGCCCGATGTGACGCTCGGATTCTTGGCAAATCCGCAAAATCTCCGTCACGATCGCGCGTTCGACGGGAACACCTCTTCGCAGGCTGTTCCCGCATGGACCCACGCACCCGACAGGCCTTCACCCTCTGGACGCAGGCGCAGCCCGCCGTGTCGGCGTTCGTGCATGCGCTCGTCGGTGACCGCGCGGCGCGCGACGAGGTGCTGCAGGAGGTCGCGCTCGCGATCCTCGAGAGCTTCGACCGCTACGACGCCTCGCGGCCCTTCCTGCCGTGGGCGCTCGGGATCGCCCGCAACGAGGTCGCGAACGCGCGCCACCGCGGGCGGCGCTTCCCCGCGTTCCTCTCTGAAGCAGCCGAAAGCGCGCTCGCCGACGCCGTCGCCACCGTGAGCGACGACGAGCGCGTGCGCCTCGCGCACCTCTCCGACTGCATCGCGCGGCTCGAAGGCCGTCCGCGCGAGATCTGCGACCTTCGCTACCGCACGGGCCTGTCGCCTGCGCGCATCGCAGACGCGCTCGGCATGCAGCCGAACACGGTCTCGAAGGCGCTCGAGCGAGTGCGCGCGGAACTGCGCGAGTGCATCGAGCGACGCATCGCGGCGGAGGGCGCGCGATGAGCGGATACGCACCGATCGACGACCGCGAGTGGTCGCGCCTCGCGCAGGCCGCGCTCGACCACGAGCTGTCGACCGACGACGCCGCGCGATTCTCCGCGGAGATCGCGTCGAACGCCGCGCGCGCCGCGGATTTCGCGCGTCTCGCCATGCTGCACGACGCGCTCGAGCGCGAGATGAACGCAGCGGTCGCAGGTCGAACGCTTGCGCGCCGCACGCGCATGTTCGCGCGAATCCGCCGATTCGCCGCCGTCGCGGCGGCGATCGCGCTTGCGACCGGATTCGCGTGGATCGCGTTCCGCACGACGCCCGAGGCGTCCGCGGCCGAGGTCGTCGCGCGGCTCGTCGTGGCCGCGCGCTCGGGCGACCGCACCTACTTCGTGCGCGCCGTCGACGAAAACCGCAGGCCCGCGCGCGCCGCCAAGGAGCCGCGCGGCACGCGTCCGCAGCCGTCGATCGATGGCGCGATCCTCTATGTCCGCGCGCCGGACCTCTATGTGCTTGCGCGCATCGACACGGCTGGCGCCGAGACGATCACGGGCTCCGACGGCTCTCGCGCGTGGATCGTGCCCGCGAAGGGCCCCGTGCGCGTGTCGAACGATCCGAAGCGCTTCAGCGGCGCGCTGCCCGGCAGCCAGCAGGGGATCGTCTTCATTGATCCGCATGTGGATCTTGCCGAGCTTGCGCAGTCGTACGACCTGAAGCTCGTGCCCGCGACGAAGGACGACGCACTCGCGCGCATCGAGGGCACGCGCCGCAGCGACGCGCGCGGTGGTCCGAAGCGCGTCGAGCTTGCGTACGAGGAGTCGAGCGCACTCATCCGCTCGATTCGGCTCGAGAATCTTCCGCAGGCCCGCGGCGGCCCGCGCACGGTCGAGTTCGAACTGGTCGATGACGCTCCGCTCGACCCGCGATTCTTCACCCACGAGTTTCATCACGACGCATCGCGCGTCGTCATCACTGAGGATTGAAAGGACTGCATGCAGTTCATCCCGTTCATCTCCGCTGCGTTCGTCTCGCTTCTCGCGCTTCAGTCGGCACCGGCCCCCGCCACGACGGCGAAGCCTGCGCCCGACACGAAGCCCGCTGCGGCGGCCAAGTCGCCGCCGAACTTTGTCTTTATCCAGGCCGAGGCCACGGGCTGGTCGAGCACCTCGGTCGACATGGACGGCGAGCCGCCGTCGCAGGCGCGACCGGCCGGCCTCACGCCGAACCTCGAGAAGCTCGCGGCAGACGGCATGCGCTTCAGCGACTTCTACGCGTCGTGCCCGCGCTGCACGCCGTCGCGAGCGAGCTTCGTCACGGGCATCTCGCCCGCGAAGCTGCACATGACCTATCAGAACGAGGGCGGCGGCAGCAAGCGCGCGCAGGAGGAGGTCGGCGGCTACACCCTGATGAAGATGGTGCCGCCCGAGGTCGAGGAGTACATCCCGAAGGGCGTGAAGACGACCGCCGACTGGCTGAAGGAACTCGGCTACACGAGCGCGCATTTCGGTAAATGGCACGCAGGCCGCGCGGATCCGAAGGCGAACGGCTTCGACGCGTCGGATGGTCCGAACGGGAACCAGGGCCCCGAGCGCGGGACCACGCCGAACCCGAAGCAGGCGACCGCGATCACGGACAAGGGCATCGCGTTCATGCGCGACGCCGTGAAGGCGAAGAGGCCGTTCTATGTGCAGATCTCGCATTACGGCTTCGGCAGCGAGGAGGAGGCGACGCCTGAGTCGCTCGAGGTCGCGCGCAAACTCGTGCCCGGCGTGACGGGCAAGCCGCTCGGCGCGATCGCGGGCCAGCACGACATGGATCTCCAGCTCGCGCGGGTGCGCGCGGCGCTTGTCGAGATGGGTATCGCCGACAACACCTACATCTTCTTCAGCGCCGACCACGGCGCACAGGGCGGAGGTGGCGGCGGCAGTCGCGGTGGCGGCGGCCGCAACGCTGCGAATCCGCCGTTCACCGGTGGAAAGGGCAGCGTGAGCGAAGGCGGCATCCGCGTGCCGTTCATCGTGGTTGGCCCGGGCGTGCCCGCCAGCGTCATCAGCCGCGTGCGCGCGACGGGCATGGACCTCGTGCCGACGATGCGCGATCTCGCAGGAAAGCCGATCGAGAAGGCCGCGGATCCCGACGCGCAGACGGCGGTCGAAGGCGGCAGCCTGGCGCCGGTTCTCAAGAGTTCAGGCGAGAACGCCGGCAAGGGCGCGGTCGCGCGCACGCGCGAGGAGATCGTCATCCACTTCCCGCACTACGACCTCAACAACGGCGGGCCGGCCTCTGCGATCTATCTCGGCGACCACAAGCTCGTGCGCAACTACGACGCAGGGACCGTGAAACTCTACGACATCGCGAAGGACCGCGCGGAGGCGAACGATCTCGCCGCGCAGATGCCCGAGCGCGCGAAGGAGCTCGAGGCGAAGCTCGACGCGTATCTCAAGGCGATTCATGCGCCGATGGCGACGCTCGCGAAGGATGGCGGTGCGACGAAGGGCGAGCCTCCCGCGCAGAAGCCGCGCGGAAACGGCGGCGGTCGCAAGCAGAAGCAGCAGGGAGGTGGCGAGTGAAGCTTCGGCTGTTCGCAACGATCGCAGCGCTCTCGTGCGCGGCGCTCGCGCACGCGCACCCGCCCGACGAGGTCGATGCGGCGTCGAGCCGCGTCTGGACGAACACGCGCACGGGCGAGCAGGTCGAGGGCTCGTTCCTCTTCGCGCGTTCCGGCAAGGTCGCGATCGCGACGCCGTCGGGCGCGCTCGAGACGGTCGCGCTCGCCGAGCTCGCGGGCGCCGACCGCGCCGAGGCCGAC
>CAIXEV010000157.1 GCA_903918555.1 uncultured bacterium
ACCATGTCGTGCACCGAGGGAACCATCAGCAGCCGGTGTTCGAGTCAGATGGAGATCGCGCCCTGTATCTAGCGCTGGTGCAGCGGTTTAGCCGGCAGACCGGGACTGCGATCGCCGGGTTCTGCCTCATGAGTAACCACGTACACTTCGTGGTGGTGCCAAGCTCCGTGCACTCGATCGCATCGTGCTTCGGTCGGGCCCATCGAAAGTACTCTGAGTTTCTGAATGCGCGGAGGATGACGGGGGGAACCAACTGGGAGGGTCGGTTCTTCTCAGAGCCGATGTTTGGGGCTCATGTCCTGAACGGACTTCGATATGTCGAACGAAATCCGGTGGGCGCTGGGCTTGTGCGGGTCGCAAGCGACTGGCCTTGGTCCAGTGCGGCAATGCACTGCGGCCTCGGCGGCTCCTTCGACCTCCTCAACATCGACGTGCGCGGCCAGGACTCCGATCCCTTGATCTGGCGAGCGCGTCTTGGCGAGGAACTTGACGAGAGTGAGCTTATGACGGTCCGGTGGGCGGTCCACCGCGGTGAAGCTCTGCCGACAGATCCGCGGCTGGTTGCTTGAGGTACGTGTGTGCCTGGCACCTGCTTGCTTATGCTGGCAGGTGCCAGGCAGGTGCCAGGCACCAGTGATGCGCTTCAACGGACGAGCGTTGTCGCGTTGCCAATCGTCGTCTCCGCGCCTGTAGAGCAGTCGACGAGGCGCACGGCTTCCGACAGGCGCACCACCCTGACGCAGTAGCCTGTCTCGCCGAGCGCTTCATCGAGCTCCGCGTCGGTGATCGTCCGAAAGTCAAGACGGGTGGCGTCCGCGGCGGCGACGACACCGAAGTCGATCTTGTTGACGACATCGGTCACCGTCGCGAAGTCGAGCGCCAGCGTGCGGGACTCCGGTGCCGGCGGATCGCGTTGCGTCACAAGCAGCGAGCCAATGGCGGCGACCGCGATGACGACGAATGCCGTCGCGGCACGGGCATTTCGCACGCGACGGGTCCGTGCCCGCTCCATTGCACCCCCAGCGTTTGCGAGGATCGATGCGCGGTTCGACTGGATCGATCGTCGCGTCACGAAGCACCTCCTTGGCGTAGGCGCCCGATCGCGCGGCGGATCGTGCTCTCGATCGCCTGCGGCGTCGCGCCGATCGCCTGCGCGATGGCCTTGATGCGCATTCCCTCGACATGCCGGAGCCGCACGAGCGTCCGTTCGTCTTCATCGAGCTGGCGGAGGATCGCGTCGAGCGATTCGCGCCCTTCATATCCCGCGCCTCGGTCGGGCGCGCTGACGACCGCGCCTTCGCGCCGCCGCCGGCGCTGCTCAGACACGATCATGTTGCGCGCGACATTCAGCGCGGCGACGCGCATCCACGCCATGAGCGCGGCATGCGAATCGACGGTGGGCGGATGTGCGGCGAGCCTCATGAGCATCTCCTGCAGGCAGTCGAGCGCGAACGATTCATCCCTGCGCGTGGCGCGTTCGACGGAAGCCACGACCTCCTCAGCGCAGCGGTCGTAGATCTCGGCAAGCGCCTCGCGCGAACCAGAGCGGACCGCACGCGTGACGCGTGCGGCCCACTCGTCGTCGGATTCCTGTTGCGCCTCAGAGTGCACCTACTTCGACATCCGCGCCCGGAGGACCTCGGCGACGAGCTCCACGGCGGCGCGTGGACCTTGCACGAACAGCAGCTTCGATGGTTCGTGGAACCGAACCTTGACTTCGCTGGTGTACTCGGCGGCGCCCATCGTGAAGGAGATGGAGTCGATGAGCGACATCTGCTCGTCGGCCGTGGCCGCGGGGCGCAGGTCGAAGATCCTCTTGACCGGCGGCTTCATGGTCTCGAGAGCGGGCGAAATCGTGATCGCAGCGATCGAGCCGGGAACCTTTGCGGTCGCCTTTGACTCAGGCTGGATCGTGGCGTCGTTCACGACGGTTACGACGAAGTCGTTTCCGTCGGTTCTCGGCAGCGTCTCGAGCATCTTGAAGAACACCTCAGGCGTCATGCGCTGCACCGACAACGGGGGGACGGCGATGTTGGCGAGCGCCGGATCGGACAGGACCACATTGGAGACGACCTGGTCGTTCACGTGCTGCACCAGCACTCCGAGCTCGCCGCCCGTCCAGTCGAGGGTGATGGTCTCGGCCGCGATCTGCCGGCCGGACTGCGTTCGCTCGTTCGCGCGCATCTCCTCGATGCGGTGGAGATAGGTTGGCAGAAGCTCGGTCATCAGCTCCTTTGCTTCCAAGACTTCCCACTGGGAGCCCTTGATGGAAAACATCGCGAGGGGCTGATCGAACCAGATGTCGACACCCGAGCCTCGGGTGCGCAGTTCGTACCGGATCTGGTTCGTGAAGTGCTCGAGCAGAGTCGATTCGCTGTACTGCCGAGACGGCTCGAAGGGCTTGTACTGGCGGAAGAGTCCAATCTGGGATGCTGCCTCGAGCAGCTTTGAATCCGCATACACCTGCAGGGTCGCCTGCCTGCTCTCGGATGCGGCGCGGAGATCCGCTTCGAGCGCCGATGCCGCGGAGACCACGGTGCCGTCGACGGCGATTCCGCCGCCGCCCGACCCGCCTTGGGTCCGCGGCACGCTGAGCTGCTCCTTCAGCTTGGAGAGTTCCGCTCGCTTGGCGGCGAGTTCCGCGATCCGTTGCGAGGAGATGGCGGTGGGAGACGGTGTTTCCTGCCGCGCGAGCGCCGAGGTTGTGGCAAGCAGCGCGGTCGCGGTCAGGGTGGCAAGTCGGGTGCGAAGTGGGTTCATGGGAAGTCTGCCCTTTCAAAAGAGAAACCGCGCCAATGCAACCGATCCGTCAGAAGGGTTCAAGAAAAACAGAAAACTCGTCACCGGCCGTCACGCCGCCGGCGGGTCCGTCCGCATGAACGGTGCGCACTTCGCGATGCGCGTGCCCGGCTTGAGGCCGCCCCAGCGCGCGGCCGCGACCATGCCGCCGCTGCCGACGCCGCCCGACCCGTACGCCGCGAGCACTTCCTCGCACTTCGCGGGCATGATCGGCGACAACAGCACCGCCGCCGTGCGCACGCCTTCGGCGCACGCGGCGAGGATGCGCGCGACCTGCGGCAGGTTCGCGGGGTCCTTCGCCAGCTTGAACGGCGCCGTCTCGTTGATGAGGAGGTCGACCGCGCGCACGATCGAGAGCGCCGCGTCGGCCGCCTCGGCCAATTCGAAGGCTTCGTAGTGCGCGAGCGTCTTCTTCGCGGTCGCCTCGGTGAACGCGCTCCAGCTCGGCGCACCCGCAGCGCCCGACACCGGCATCGACGCCGTCTCCGCCTCGGGCATCGCGCCGCCGAAGTACTTCTCGATCATCGAGCTCGTGCGGCTCGCGCAGTTCGCGAAGGTGTTCACGAGCTGCGCGGTGTAGATCTCGTGGAAATGCTTGTCGCTGAAGTCCGCGTCCTGCGTGCCGAGCGGGCCCTGCGTCGCCATGTACCAGCGCCACGCGTCGACGCCGTACTTCGTGAAGAAGGTCTCGATCGTCGGGAGATCCACGAAGTTTCCGAGCGACTTCGACATCTTCTGTCCGTTGCGGATCCAGAACGAGTGCGCGTACACGCACTTCGGCATCGGAAGCCCGAGCGCCATCAGCATCGCGGGCCAGATCACCGCGTGGAACCAGAGGATCTCCTTGCCGATCACGTGATACTCGGGCGGCCAGTACTTCGCGCGGTCCTTCGCAAGCGCGCCCTTGTCATCGCCAAGCCCGAGCGCCGTCGCGTAGTTGAAGAGCGCGTCGATCCACACATAGATGACATGCTCGGGCGCATTCGGCATGGGAATGCCCCAGGTGAAGTTCGTGCGCGTGACGGGCACATCCTGCAATCCATCGCGCAGGCGGCCGAGCACCTCGTTGAACCGCCCCGCGGGCCGCACGAAACCCGGGTTCGCCGCGAAGAACGCCTCGAGCTTCGACTGGTACGCGCTGAGCCGGAAGTAGTAGTTCTTCTCGGTCGCGCGCACGAGCGGCTTGCCCGAGATCGGGCTCTTGTACTCGAGCTCCTTCGCGCGCAGCTCGGTGATGTACTCCTCCTGCCCCTCGTCGTACCAGCCGTTGAACTCGCCGAGGTAGATGTCGCCAGACGCAAGCAGCCGTGACACAAACGCCTGCACCTGCGATTCGTGGCGCGGCTCGGTCGTGCGGATGAAGTCGTCGTTCGACAGGTTGAACGGCCCGAGCAGCTTGCGGAACTCGGCCGAGTTCTCGTCGGCGAGCGCCTGCGGCGTCATGCCGCGGTCCTTCGCGCTCTTCTCGACCTTCTGGCCGTGCTCGTCGGTGCCCGTCAGGAAGAACACATCGCGGCCGTCGAGCCGCATCGCGCGCGCCCAGACATCGCACAGCGTCGTCGTGTACGCGCTCCCGATGTGGGGGCGGTCGTTCACGTAGTAGATGGGGGTCGTGATGTAGGCCGGACGGGCGGACGATTCGGACGAGGCGGACATGTCGAGGATCGTACAGAACCGCCGACAAGCACCGTCGGGCACGCGGCGGGGGCGTAGGATGCCTTCGTGACCGATTCCGCACCCCGCGATCGCAGCGACGAACGCTCGGACGAAGATCCGCGCGATGCGGATGGCGGTGCGTTCGAGCAGCCCGCCAACTCCAGCACGGCGGACGGCGCAGCAGCGGCTTTCACCGACGAAGACGCCGAAAGCGCCACGGTGGCCACGAGCGCCACGGCCGCCGCGAGCGCCACCGCCGCCGCGAGCCCCACGGCCTCCGAATCCCGCGACGAACACCCTCGACCAAGCGATGCGAGCGTCCCCGCCATCGTCGCCACGGTTGCGCTCGTGATCTTCTCGATCTTCATCGGCGTCTACGGCCCTCGGCTCGGAAACCGCCAGCAGATGCCGGGCGGGACGACGCTCGTCGAACTCGCGGGCGCGCTCAGCGCAAAGCACTCGACCGAGGCGCTCGGCACGATCGAGCTTCTGCGCGACGATCCGCGCGAGGCCGCCGCGATCGAGCGCGAGGCGGCCGAACTGCTGGGCCAGGCGATCGAGCTCCCCGAGTTGCCCGGCCGCAGCGTGACCTGGCTGCGCCTGACGCGGATCCGCGTCCCCGGCGCTGCGGGCGTGCAGGTGCTTCTCCGGATCGGACCACGCTTCAACGCGGACTTCGCAAGTGTCTTCATCCTGCGCGACGAGGACCGGTTCACCGTCTTCGACGCCTACGGCCGCCCGCGCGCGATGCCCGAAGGCGAGATGTTCTCGGTCGGTGTCTCGGGCGAGGCGTCTGGCTCGGTCGTCCATATCTTCCGCGCCGGCGACCTCGTCTACGGCACCGAATCGACCAATCGCGAGGTCGCCGACGAGCTGATCGCCGAACTCCAGGTGCTCGCGGCCAGAAGTCTCGCGAACCCGTAGGCCCGCGAGGGCGAAGCATGCCCCGAACCCGCCTGTTTTTGCGAGAAAATCTTGCCTTTCCGCACGGGCAGCCGATACTCGTTCGTTGCCAGTTCACAGGCACGGCGTGCTTCTCTCGCCACCCGCGACCCAGTCGACCATGCATCCCTCCACCGACCGACGCCCCGCGCTTCTTCTCGTCGCCATCGCCTCGCTGACGCTCGCCGTCGCCGAGGCCGGTTTCGCACAGACGCAGATCCAGCCCGACCGCATCACGCCGAGCGGCTCGTCAACTTCCTCGGGCCGTCCCGCCGGGCCGAACGCGCCCGGAACGGCGGCGGTCGCGGTGCTGCGCTCGGCGACGGCAACCGCATGGGCGGGCAGACCTTCCAGTGGTCGCGCTCAAGTGGCTCCGGAATGGCGATGGGCGCCGGCAACAGGCTGGATTCGAACACGCAGGTCGGTTCCGGTCGCTCGAACAACGCGACGACGCCCGTCGACTACAACTCGCGCAACCTGCTCGTCACCGGCAATGTGGCGGGTGGCCGCGGGTTCCGCGGTTCGGTCGGCTACACCGCCGACACCGATTTCCGCGGCAAGGTCGGCTCCGACGCGACCTTCAAGTTCGAGGCCGACAGCGCCTACTCGAACATCGTCTTCAACAGTTCGTCGCTTTCGCGCGATCGCTTCCTCGTCGCGCAGGGTCTCGGCGCGTTCGAGTATCGACGCGAATCGACGCCGATCGGCATGCAGGCGCAGCGCGCCGCGGCCGATCAATCCGACAGCCGGCTGCGCCTCGACCGCGCCAACACGGCGATGTCGCTTGGTCGGCTCAACTGGGAAGTCGGCGAGGATCGCACGGTTGCGACGGGAACCGGACCGGGCGGCGATCCGATCCGCTACATCGTGTCGCCGCTGCGCGGCCTTCAGACCGAGCGGTTGACCGATCCCGTGGTCAGGTCCGGCCTCAGCCTCTACGAGCAGGCACGCGCGCGACAGGAGATCGCGATGGGCCTCGCGAAGCCGGAGGACTTCACGCCGCGCGCGCGCGCCGTCGAACGCGGCATGCTCGACACGCAGTTGAAGCCGACCGATGCGGGCGAGATCGCCCGCGTGCAAGGGCAGCTTCTCTCGCAGAGCTATCTCGACATCCTCAAGAGCGTCGACTCCGCCGCCGCGCGCGAGACCGGCGACACCGGCGCGACGCTGGAACGGGTGAAGCGCGATCTCGACGAGATGACGAAGCCGCGCGTGCCGGGCCAGATCGACCTCGAGAAGGTCGACGCCGACAAGAAGCGCGCCGCCGAGGAAGCGCAGAAGGCCGCTGAAAGGCAGGAGGCCGACGGCGTGCCGCCCACGGAGCCCGATGGCGCGAAGGCCGGTCAAGCGCGGGGCAAGGACGATCCGCTGCTCCAGCCGACCGACCGCGAGGCCGAGCGCGAGAAGGAGCGCGAGAAGGAGCGCGGCAAGCTGATGACGGTCGACGAGATGGCCGAGGTGCTTCGCCACGGCAAGACCGTCACGACGCTCGGTCGCGCGGACAAGCGCCGCGTCGACGAGCTCACGAGCCTCGGCGAGGCTGCGCTCAAGTCGGGCGACTACTTCGCGGCGGAGCGACGCTTCCTCCAGGCGCAGGACTATCGCACCGGCAACCCGCTCATCGAAGTGGGCATGGCGCACGCGCAGCTCGGCGGCGGGCTCTATCTCTCCGCGTCGCTCACGCTGCGCAACCTGCTGAGGACGCACCCCGAGCTCGCCGACACGAAGTACGACCGAGCGCTGCTTCCGACCACGAAGCGCCTCGACGATGCGGTCAAGCTCATCCGCGAGCGCATCGCCGCCGGCGAAGACCGTCCCAACTACGGCTTCCTCCTCGCGTACATCGGTCACCAGACGGGCGAAAGGGCTCTTGTCGAGGAAGGCCTCGCGCAGTTCTCAGGCAACGAGTCGCTCGACACCTACGGCGCGCTGCTGCGGGGCATCTGGCTTGGCGGCAAGTGACGCGGCGACGCGCGCGGAGAGTCTCTTCCGCAGCGCATTCGGCGCGGCACCGACACACCACGCATCGGCGAGCGGCCGCGTCAACCTGATCGGCGACCACATCGACTACGCCGGCGGCACCGTGCTGCCGATGGCGATCTCCGCGCGCACGCATGTGGCGGCTGCGCGCGCCAAGCGCGATGCAGCGCTCTCGGAATGGACGGAAGACGAGGGCTGGCGACGCTACGCGCTCGGCGTGCTCGCCGAGTTGCGCGCGCGTGGCGTCGCGGTTCCTCCGATCGCGATGGCGGTTGCGAGCGATGTTCCGGTCGGTGCAGGCCTGTCATCGAGCGCGGCGCTCGAGGTTGCGGTCGCGCGCGCGGCGCTCGCGGTCGCCGGCGCAGGGCTGCCGCCGCGCGAACTCGCGCTTCTCTGCCAGCGCGCCGAGCATCTTCACGCGGGTGTGCCGTGTGGAGTCATGGATCAGTGGTGCGTGGCGCACGCCGCGTGCGGCGAGGCGATCGCGCTTGACTGCGCGGCGCTTGTCTCGCGCACGATCGCGTTGCCGCCGGCGCTTCGCATCGAGATCGCCGATTCAGGCGTGCGACACGCGCTGCGCGACGGTGGCTACGCGTCGCGTCGCGCGGATGTCGATGCCGCGGCCGATGCGCTCGGCGTCGCGCATCTCGCGCGGCTTCCACGCGAACGCTGGCGCGAGATCGACGCGCTGCCTGCGCAGATCGCGCGGCGCGCACGGCATGTCGTGACGGAGCAGGTGCGCGTCGACGCCGCGACCGACGCGCTCGCGCGCGGCGACCTCGCGCGCTTCGGCGCGCTGCTCGTCGAGAGCCACGCATCGCTGCGCGACGACTTCGATGTGTCGGTCGCGGAGCTCGACGAGATCGTGGAGCGCGCGTTGTCCCGCGGCGCCCTCGGCGCACGCATGACCGGCGGCGGCTTCGGTGGCTGCGCGGTCATCGCGTGGTAGCAGGAAAACGAACGACGCACCGCCCTTCTTCCACCAGAGGGAGCGCCCGCAGGCGCGACCGCTTCAATGAACCCAGCGCCCGCAGGCGCGACCGCTCAAACGACGCGCGACCGCTCAAACAACACGCAACCGCTCAGATATGCCCATGCAGGATGTGCTCGAGCATCTCCTGGCGCCCGCTCTCGACGGGCCACGAGGTCTGGTAGAGCGCGACCTTCTCGAGTTCCTCGAGGCTGGCGGCGCCGTCCTCGATGCGCCGGCCGAGCTCGGAGTTCCAGCTCGCGTAGCGCTCCGCGACGAAGCGCGCGATGCGGCCGTCGGCGCGGATCGCGGCGGCGGCCTTGAGTCCGCGCGCGAACGCATCCATGCCCGCGACATGCGCGTGGAAGAGATCGACGGGCTCGAAGCTCTCGCGGCGGCGCTTCGCATCGAAGTTCAGGCCGCCGGTGGTGAAGCCTCCGGCCGCGAGGATCTCGAGCATCATCTTCGTCGTGAGCCGCGGATCGGTCGGGAACTCGTCGGTGTCCCAGCCGCAGTGATCGGTGCCGGAGTTCGCATCGACCGAGCCAAGCACGCCCGACGCGCGGCAGACCGCGAGCTCGTGCTCGACCGTGTGGCCCGCAAGCGTCGCGTGGTTCGTCTCGATGTTGAGCTTGAAGTAGGGAAGCAGCCCGAACTCGCGCAGAAACGCGAGGCACGCGGCTGCGTCGGAGTCGTACTGGTGCACGCTCGGCTCGCGCGGCTTCGGCTCGATGTAGAACTGGCCCTTGAAGCCGATCGCCTTCTTGTAGTCGACCACCATGTGGAGGAAGTGCGCGAGATGCTCGCGCTCGCGCTTCAGGTCGGTGTTGAGGAGCGTGGCGTAGCCCTCGCGTCCGCCCCAGAAGACATAGCCCTCGCCGCCGAGGCGGTGCGTGACCTCGAGCGCCTTCTTCACCTGCGCGGCCGCATGCGCGAAGACCTCGATGCGCGGGCTCGTCGCGGCACCCGACACATAGCGCGGATGCGCGAAGAGGCACGCGGTGCCCCAGAGCAGCTTCTTGCCGCTCGCCTGCTGCAGCGCCTCGAAGTGGCGCACGACCTCGTCGAGATCGGCGTTCGACTCGGCGAGCGTCGCGCGTTCGGGCGCGATGTCGCGGTCGTGGAAGCAGTAGTGGTCGATGCGGCACTTGCGCAGGAACTCGAAGAACGCATCGGCGCGGCGGCGGCAGTTGTCGAGGCTGTCGGTGCCGTCGTCCCACGGCATGCGCGCGGTCGCGGCGCCGAACGGATCGGAAAGGCCGTTGCGCATCGTGTGCCAGTAGCACGCGGCGAAGCGCAGCTGGTCGCGCTGGGTCTTGCCCTCGACCATCTCGTCGGGGCGATAGTGGCGGAAGCCAAGCGGTGCGGTCGAGTCGCGCTCGACGAACGGAACGGTCTCGATGTCGGGGAAAGCGTCCTGTGCCATGCGCGGAGCGTAACGCAGCGAAGGCGCGCGATGGCGAGACAAAGCCGCCCGTCCGGAAGGAGAATCGGACGGGCGGCTTGGTTGGATTGCAGGCGGATGTGGTGCGCTCAAGTCGTTGTGCGCTCGACGCGCCGGAGGGAGCGCCGGCAGGCGCGAGCGCTCACGATCATTCGACCTCGAGATCATCCGACCTCAAGCTCAGCCGACCATGTCGGTGTCGACCTCGATGCTGACAGAGTCCCATGCGTCGAAGCACGCGCTGAAGTCGAGGGTCAGCGTGTTGAAGACATCGCCGACCGTTGCGGCGGGGGGGATGCGGATCGGGTTGCTCCAGACCGCGCGCAGGTTCCAGACGCCCGCGCCGCCGAGGTAGTTGACATCGCGGCCCGTGAGCGACCCAGGCGTGCCCGGGCTCGGCAGCGTGCGGTCGAACACGATCCGCTGCGTGGAGTTGCCGAAGGTGACGAGCTTGATGCCGTTGTTCGAGGCGTTCGTGTGCACGATGTCGAAGCGCGTGATGTTCGGGCCGGCGATGTTCGCGCGGATGATGTAGGTGCTTCCGTTGGCCTGCGCGGTGGTCGCGCCCGTGACCACGAAGACCGGCGCCTCGATCGCACCGCTGCACATGGTGACGCGCACGGGCAGCGCCGGGAACTGCGCGACGAGGGTGGTCTGCGTCACCGAGTTGACCGTCCGCACCACGAGCGGGCCCGTGAAGTTCCCGAGGAAGCCCGCGGCCGAAGCGAGCGGGGTTGCGAGTGCGGCGGAGGCGATGGCGATGCTTGTGGAGAGGCGATGCATGGCGTGTGTCCGTTCGTTCCTGTCTTTGCGTGTGGGCGGGCGTTCCTGTTGTGTGCCCGTCCTTCAGAAGGTGTCCGCACCGGCATGGCGTCTCTCTCAGGCCTGCGGAGATTTCCGTCGACTGAAGTGGCGACTCCCCGCTGCGAGTCGGCTAGACTCGCCCCTTCATGGCTGCAGCGGTCTCCTGCCCAAACCTCGAACTCGCGCGGCGTTTCGCGGGAAGGCCGGTCCTCGTGACCGGCGGGGCGGGCTTCATCGGAAGTCACCTTTGCCGTGCGCTCGTGGAAGGTGGCGCCGAGGTTCGCGTGCTCGACGACCTTTCCTCGGGCCTTCGTTCGTCGCTCGCCCCGAGCGTCCAGTTCATCGAAGGCGATGTGGCCGACAAGTGCGTGGTGCGGAAGGCGGTCGCCGGCTGCACGCATGTCTTCCACCTCGCGGCGCTCGTGAGCGTTCCGCTGAGCATCGAGCAGCCCGACCTCTGCTTCCGCACCAACACGACGGGCACCGAGGTGGTGCTTGGCGCGGCGGTGCGCGAGGGCGTGCAGGGCGTGGTGCACGCGTCGAGCGCGTCGGTCTATGGCCGACGGCCGATGCTTCCGAGCAGCGAGGACGACGCGGTGCACTGCGCGAGCCCGTACGCCGCCACCAAGGCCGCGGGCGAGAGCCTCATCCAGGCGTTTGCGCAGGGCTACGGCCTTCACGCCACGAGCCTGCGTCTCTTCAATGTCTTCGGCTCCGGGCAGGATCCGAAGGGCGCGTATTCCGCCGCGATCTCGGCGTTCGTCGATGCCGCGCGTTCCCGCCGGGCACCGATCGTCTACGGCGACGGCACGCAGACGCGCGACTTCGTGCCCGTCGCGGAAGTGGTGCAGGCGTTCCTTCGCGCCGCCGACGCAGGCCCGGGCGCGGCCGGTGAGGTCTTCAATGTCGGGCTGGGCGAACGCGTGACGATCCTCGAGGTGATCGAGATGATCGGGAACGCGGCGGGCTTCTGCGCGCCGCCGCAGTTCGCGCCGCGTCGCGCAGGCGATGTCGATCACTCGTGGGCGGATCTCACGAAGATCCGGCGCGTGCTCGCGTACGCACCGACCACGCCGCTCGCACCGGCGCTCGCGGCGTTCGTGCGAGGCGAGTGTGCGGCGGCTGTGCGCGCGTGACGCCGACCGAAGGCCCCGACCGAAAGGCCCGCCCGAAAGACAACCCAAAAAGACGCGCGGCGCC
>CAIXEV010000158.1 GCA_903918555.1 uncultured bacterium
CCAGCAGACTTCAGTCTGCTGAACGGATGATGTCAGCCGTCGACTCCGACACCCACGGTTCAGCGGACTGAAGTCCACTGGCACCCAGGATGGACGACTCTGACGGCCTGAACCACCCGACACCCACCCCCTGGGTGCCAGCAGACTTCAGTCTGCTGAACGGGGGACGGGGGGAGTCGACGGCCGACGCGTGTCGTTCAGCATGCGAAAGCCTGCTGGCACAGGAACCTTCTGCACCGCCGTTCAGGTCACGCCCGCTCGAACATCGCCGCCGCGCGGAGGAGCGTTTCTTCGGCGAACGCCGGCGCCTGCAGCTGGATGCCCACGGGCAGCTTCTTGCCGCCTTCCTCCGCGAAGCCGCCGTTGATCGAAATCCCGGGGATTCCCGCGATGTTCGTGTTCACCGTGTAGACATCGCAGAGGTACATCGACAGCGGATCCTTCTTGCCGCCGAACGGGAACGCGACGACCGGCGAGGTCGGCCCGAGGATGACATCGCACTTCGCGAACGCGCGGTCGAACTCGTCCTTGATGAGCCGCCGCGCCTGCAGCGCGCGCTTGTAGTACGCGTCGTAGTAGCCCGAGCTCAGCACATAGGTGCCGAGCATGATGCGCCGCTGGACCTCGGGGCCGAAGCCCTCGGCGCGCGACTTCGAGTAGAGGTCCTCGAGGTCCTCGCCGGCCTCGAGCTTCGCGCGGTGGCCGTAGCGGATGCCGTCGTAGCGCGCGAGGTTGCTCGACGCCTCGGCGGGCGCGATCACGTAGTAGGTCGAGATGCCGATGTCGGTGAGCGGGAGGTCGATGTCGACGATCTCCGCGCCGAACGCGCGCGCGGCCGCGATCGACTTCTCGAGCACCGCCGCAACGGCCGGCGAGTTCGCGTCGCTTCGGTACTCGCGCGGCACGCCGATGCGCAGCTTCGCGATCGGCTGGCCGAGCTTGCCGGCGAGGCGCTCGTTCGTACCTTCCGCGCTCGTCGAGTCGTTCGGGTCAAATCCGACGAGTTCGTCGTAGACGAGCGCGGCGTCCTCGACCGAGTGCGCGAACGGCCCGATCTGGTCGAGGCTCGAGCCGAACGCCACGAGGCCGTAGCGCGACACGCGGCCGTAGGTCGGCTTGAAGCCCACGCAGCCGCAGAGCGCCGCGGGCTGGCGGATCGAGCCGCCCGTATCGGAGCCGAGCGCCGCGTCGCAGAAGCGCGCGGCGACCGCGGCCGCGCTGCCTCCCGAGCTTCCGCCCGGCACGCGCGAGGTGTCCCACGGATTCCGCGTCGGGCCGAACGCGCTGTTTTCCGTCGACGAACCCATCGCGAACTCGTCGAGGTTCGTCTTTCCGATGAAGATCGCGCCCGCGCGCTCGAGCCGCTCGATCACCGTCGCGTTGAACGGCGAGCAGTAGTTCGCGAGCATCTTCGACGAGCAGGTCGTCTTGCCCACGCTCATGACGATGTTGTCCTTGATCGCGATCACGGCGCCCGCGAGCGGGCCCGGGCTCTCGCCGCGCTTCGCGAGCTGGTCGACGCGCCGCGCCTGGTCGAGCGCATGCTGCTCGAACACCTCGTTGAACGCGTGGATCTCGCCGTCCCGCTGCGAGATCGCGGTGAGGAACGCGGCGACCCGGTCGAACGCCTTCACGCGCCCATGGCGCACATCCTCGCAGATCTTCGCAAGCGGCTCGGGTCGCGGTGCATCGGGGCTCATGCGCCACCTCCCTCGCCGAGCACCTTGGGAACCGCAAGGAACAGGCCCTCGACGGCGGGCGCGTTCTTGAGGAGCTCCTCGACCGCCATGCACGCCTTCGGTTCATCGGCGCCGAGGCGGTTCACGATCTTCATCGGATGCGTCATCGGCTCGACGCCCTCGGTGGGCAGGGCCTGGAGCTTCGCGATGTGGCCGAGGATCGAGGAAAGCTGCGTGCGGACCGCTCCGACCTTCGACTCGGGCAGGTCCAGGCGCGACAGCCGCGCAATCTTGAGGATGTCGGCGTCGGTCAGCGCCTCGCTCTTCGTGTCAGCCATGTTCGAGAGGGTATCAGACGACGCTTCGGGCGGGCGGGATTCGCCGCGGCGGCCGTGTCGCACAGCGAACGACCTATAGTGCATCTTTCCATTCATTTGCTCGAAGCCGACCACCCCGATGCCTGACTCGCCCTCCCAAGATCTCAAGCGCCCCCACGCGAGGCTTCCGCTCTACGCGATCGTCTTCCGATCCGTCGTCTGCCTCGTGTTGCTCGCCGCCGGTGGCGGAGTGATCGCCGCGCTGGTCGCCTCCAAGCCCGAAGCCGCGCGCAATCCGCAGGCTGCAGCGCCGCAGCGCGTGGCCGTCCTCGAGATCCGTCCGCTCGAGATCGAGCGGTTCGTGCGCGGCTACGGCACCGCCCGCGCGCTCGACAGCGCCGATGTCCCTGCGCGCGTCGGCGCGGTGGTCGAGTCGATCTCGCCGAGCTTCGCCCCCGGCGCCCGCGTGGCGAAGGGCGACACGCTCATCACGCTCGACCGAAGCGACTTCCTCGAGCAGGTCGCGATGGCCGATCAGGCGATTCGCGCGCTCGATTCGCAGGCCGCGCTTCTCGACGCGCAGGAGCGGACCGCGCTCGCGTCGGCCGAACTCGCCCGCGCCGACCGCGATCTCGCCGCGACCGATCTTGATCGCGTCGAGAAGGCCGCCGCCGACGGCGCCGCGCAGCCCCGCGAGGTCGACCGCGCGCGGCAGATGCTCATCGCCGCGTCCCGCGCGGCCGTGATGGCCGAGGACGCCGCCGCCCAGATCGCGCCGCGTCGCGCCACGCTCGCCGCCGAGCGCGCGTCGAACCAGTCGAGGCTCGAGCTCGCGAGGCTCTCCGCCGACAGATC
>CAIXEV010000159.1 GCA_903918555.1 uncultured bacterium
CCACTGCGTCGTCAACTGCCAAGAGACCAACGAGGGCTACTGCTCGCTCAACGACCTCGGAACCCAGCAGGCTCGGTTCTGCGTGCACAACTCGCCGCTCACGGAGAGTGCCGTGCTCGGATTTGAGTACGGCTACTCGCTCGGTGACCCGCGCATGCTTGTGATTTGGGAGGCGCAGTTCGGCGACTTCGTCAATGGCGCGCAGGTCATTATCGATCAGTTCATCGCGTCTGGCGAAGCAAAGTGGAAGCGCGCGACTGGCCTCGTGATGCTGCTTCCGCATGGCTACGAGGGTCAAGGTCCTGAGCATTCGAGCGCACGACTTGAGCGCTTCCTGCAGCTTTGTGCTGACGACAACATGCAGGTCGTCTACCCGACGACCTCTGCGCAGGTCTTCCACCTGATCCGCAAGCAGGTGAAGCAGTCGTTCCGCAAGCCGCTCATCGTGATGACGCCGAAGTCGATGCTGCGCCTACCGGCGGCCGTGAGCCGCACCGAGGCGTTCGTGTTCGGCCACTTCCGCCAGGTGCTGCCCGATGTCGGCGTCACCGACAACGGGTCGGTCAACAAGGTGCTCCTCTGCTCGGGCAAGATCTACCACGAGCTCGCCGCGCAGCGCGAGAAGAGCGGTCAGACCACGACCGCGATCGTGCGCCTCGAGCAGCTCTATCCGTTCCCCGACGGCGCGCTGACGAAGACGCTCGCTGCGTATCCCAACGCGAAGAAGTTCGTCTGGGTGCAGGAAGAGCCGCGCAACATGGGCGCGTACCGCTTCGCGCAGGCGCAGCTCAAGGAGCTCATGGGCATCGATGTCGACTATGTGGGCCGCCCCGACTCGGCGAGCCCCGCCGTCGGCAGCCAGAAGCAGCACGCGATCGAGCAGGACAAGATCCTGTCGCAGGCGATCGGCGCCGCGAAGGCCGGCGACGGCCCCGCGGGCGGACCGCACGGCGCGAGCGGCGGCAAGAAGGAAACCGCACAGAAGTGAGTCCGCGCGCCGATATGCGCGCGGTGTGACCGAACTCAAGATCACGGAAGGCAACAGACATGGCTGTCGACATCACGATCCCCTCCCCCGGCGAGTCCATCAGCGAAGTCAGCCTCAGCGGCTGGCTGAAGGAAGACGGCGCGTATGTGGAGAAGGACGAACTGCTCGCGGAGATCGAGTCGGACAAGGCGACGCTCGAGCTGCGTGCGCCCGCCGCGGGCGCGCTGAAGATCGCGACCAAGAAGGGCGACGGCATCAAGGTCGGCGCGGTGGTGGCGGCGATTGATACGAGCGTGGCCGCGCCAGCGGGTGCGAAGGCGGCCGCGGCGGCGCCTGCCGCTGCTGCGAGCGCGAAGACCGAAGAGCCCGCGCGCGTTTCCGGCGTTGCGAAGAAGGTCGCGGCCGAGAAGGGCGTGAACGCGGCGGCGTTGGCGGGCAGCGGTCCGTCGGGCCGCGTCATGAAGGACGATGTCCTGAGTGCCGCCGCGTCTACCTCGACTCCGTCGCCCGCAGCTGCGCCGGCAACCACGACTGAAACGAAGGTCCGCGTCGCCGTCGCAGCGACCCCGGGCTCGCGCGGCACGCGCCGCGAGAAGATGACGAAGCTCCGCCAGAAGATCGCCGAGCGCCTCGTCCACGCGCAGCACAGCGCAGCGATGCTCACGACCTTCAACGAGTGCGACATGACCGAGATCATGCGCCTCCGCGCCGAGCACAAGGAGTCGTTCGAGAAGCAGCACGGCGTCGGCCTCGGCTTCATGAGCTTCTTCGTGAAGGCCGCGACGAGCGCGCTGCGCAAGTACCCGCGCGTCAACGCGTACATCGTCGGCCAGGGCGCCGAGATGGAGGTCGAGCACCACGACTACTGCGATGTCGCCGTCGCGGTCGGCACCGAGAAGGGCCTCGTGGTTCCCGTCCTCCGCAACGCCGAGGCGATGAGCTTCGCGCAGATCGAGGCGACGATCAAGGACTTCGCCATCCGCGCGAAGGACGGCAAGCTCTCGGTCGACGAGATGACCGGCGGCACCTTCACGATCTCGAACGGCGGCGTGTACGGCTCGCTGATGTCGACGCCGATCCTCAACCCGCCGCAGTCGGGCATCCTCGGCATGCAC
>CAIXEV010000160.1 GCA_903918555.1 uncultured bacterium
CAGGCACTGCACGGCACGTGCCGTTCGCCCGTCGGGTGGGGGGCGATTGGATCGCGCGCCCCTCGGCGTTCCATCGCGCTTCGCTCGACTGGTTCCGATCTCGCTCAGCCCTTCCGGCCGCGGCGACCCTTCTTGAAGCCCGACTTGTGGCCGAACTTGTCGCGACCGGTCTTGCCCTTGCGTCCGTCGCGCGGGCGCGGCTCGAAGTGGCGGCCTTCGCCTTCGTTCAGGCGTCGCGCGCCGGCATCACCCGACGCCGGCAGCTCGCCGATGACCTCGATCGCGGCGCGTCCGAACTTCACGATCTCGAGATCAAGCTGCCGCCCGCGGAGGTCGATCATCGCGATCCGCACTCGGATCCGGTCGCCGATGCCGACCGACGCGCCGCTCCGCGACGCGATCAGCCGCCCGCTGCGCGGATCGGTCGCCCAGCGGTCGGTGCGGCCGTCGCCGCCCTTCATGTCGCGGCTCTTGACCGCGCCGTCGACGAGGTAGCGGTCGATCGACACGAAGATCGTGCCGTTCGGCATCACGCCCGTCACCGTGCCGTCGAGCTCGTCGCCGAGATGCTTCTCATGCAGGAGCTGCAGCACGAGGAAGGTCCGCAGGTCCTTCTCCGCGCCGTCCGCCGCGACCTCGCGCTCGCTCGCATGCCTGCCGAGATCGATGAGCTCCGCTTCGTCGAGGACGCGCGGATCCTCCGAAAGCGACCGTGCCAGCGCGCGGCGCTTCTTGCCGCCGCCGGCCTCGCGACCGTTGTCGGTGATGTCGAGGAACGAATGCACCACGCGGTGGACGAGCAGATCCGGGTATCGCCGAATCGGGCTCGTGAAGTGCGCGTAGTGATCGCTCGCAAGCGCGTAGTGGCCGATCAGCGCCGGCGAGTACACGGCCTTCGCCATGCAGCGCAGCACCGAGAAGTGGATCGCACGCGCCGCCGGCGACCCGCGCGTCGCGTCGAGCAGCGCCTGGAGGTCCTTGCGCGTCGGCTCCTCGGGCAGCCGCCACTTCGCAAGCCGCGCGAACTGCCGCACTTCCTCGATGTCGCCGAAGGTCGGATCGGGGTGGATGCGCCGAAGCAGCGGCGTATCAAGCCCCGCGAAGGTGCGCGCGACCGCCTCGTTCGCCTCGACCATGAACATCTCGATCAGGGTGTGCGTGAACGAATCGTCCTCGGGCACCGCGTCGACGACATGCCCCGCATCGTCGTAGACGAGCTCGACCACGGGCAGATCGAGATGGATCATGCCTTCCTTGTGCCGCCGCCGCTGGATCGTCTTCGCGAGCGCGTCGGCGACGCGCAGCGTGTCGAGCAGCTCCTCGGTGTAGACGGGCTCCGTCTTCGAGTGCTTGCGCGCCTCTTCGACCTTGCCCTCGATGAGCCGCTGCGCCTCGATGTAGGTGAGCCGCTTCGCGCTCTTGATGACCGTCCGCGCGAGCCGCTGGCCGACGACCTTGCCGTCGGAATCGAGCATGATGAACGAACTCAGCGTGAAGCGCGCCACGCCTTCCTGCAGCGAGCAGACGCCGTTCGAGAGGATCTCGGGAAGCATCGGCACCGTGTGGCGGGGGAGGTACACGCTCGTCGCGCGCGCCTTCGCCTCGTCGTCGAGCGCTGAATCCTTGGTGACGAAGTGCGCGACATCGGCGATGTGCACGCCGAGCTCGTAGTTGCCCGTGACCGCGTCCTGCGCGATCGAGATCGCATCGTCGAAGTCCTTCGCGTCCGGCGGATCGATCGTGAAGATGAAGCGGTGGGTGAGGTCCTCGCGGTCCTCCCAGACCGGCGCTCCGCTCTCGCCAGCCGCCGCAGCCGCGGCCTTCGTCGCGCGCTCGAACGACACCGCCGCCTCGCGGGCCTGCGCGATGCAATCCTCCGGGAAGACCTCGCGGATCATGTAGGTCGCGATGACGGCCTGCGTCTCGACATCGGGCCGACCGGCCTCGCCGAGCACCTCGAGGATGACGCCCTCGGCGAGCGCGCCTTCCTCCGGCCAAAGCAGGATGTCGACGACGACCTTGTCGCCTTCTTTCGCGTTCTTGGCGCCGGGATCGCGCACCACGATCGGATCGCGGATCGCCCGCCCATCGGGCTCGACCAGCCACTCGCGCCCGCGCTTCACGAGCACGCCCGCGAACCGCGATCGACCGCGCGACAGCACCTCGAGGACGCGCCCGAAGATGTCGTCGCGCGCGCCGGTCGGCGTCGCGCCGAAGCCGCGGTTCCAGCGGTCGCCGCGCCGCACGACCTTCACGCGCACGCGGTCGCCGGAGACAGCGTCCTTCGTCTCGCCCTGCGGGATGAAGAGGTCGCCCTCGCGGTAGTCGACATCCGTCTTGATGAACCCCATGCCCCGCGGCGTGAGCTTGATGACGCCCTCGATCTCCTCGGGCATGCGCGGCAGGCGGAGCTTTTCATCCTTGCCGATCTCAAGCAACCCGGACTCGGCGAGCTCGCGCACCGTGTCGAGGAACTCGGCCTCGTCATCCTCGGCGACGCGGAGTTGCCGCGCCACCTCGTTTGTCAGGATCGGAAGGTAGTTTCGGTGGGCGAGGTGGTCGAGAATGCGACTCTTGAAGCGAAGGCTCACGAGAGCAGTGTAGAAGGGCTGCTGCGTTCGCGGAGCGCCATGCCAGCGTTTGTCCGCACGGAGATCTACTTCTTGCGGCCGGGCTTCTTGGGCGCAGCGGGCTTCTTCGCGGCCTTGCCGACGACACCGCCTCCAGCACCGCCGCCGACACCGCCGACGATGTTGCCGATGCCGCGTCCGATGCGCGACTGGTGCGTCGCGCGCGATTCGATGCGCTTGTTCTCCGCGGCAGCCGCAGCATCGGGCTTTGGTTCAGGCCTCGACTCGGCCGTCGACTCGGGCCTCGACTCGGGCCTCGACTCGGGCTTCGAATCAGGCTTCGAATCAGGCTGCGAATCCACCCTACCCTCAGACTTGCCCTCCG
>CAIXEV010000161.1 GCA_903918555.1 uncultured bacterium
AGACCTGGACCGGGAAGTCGGCCAGCGAGCCCTACGAATGCGGCTGGGCGCGCGAGGCCATCGTCTTCCTGCGCGCGCTGGACGCGCCGCGCAGAATCGGCCGGACACGCGCGCGCATCGAGATCTCCCCCGACGGCCTGCGCTGGGTGCCCTCCGGCGCGAGCTTCGCGATGCCGACCCGGCGCGACCAGGTCGCCTTCGCGCCCGTCTCGCATTTCGGGAACTGGCTGCGCGTCGCGGTCGACATGCCGCGCGGCGCGTCCGCCAAGGTGCTCGTGACCATCCACCTGAAGGCCTGAGGGCCGGGGTAGCGCGGCGGCGGCCGGCGGCCGCGCGCTGCCCCCGCGGGCGGGAGCGATTCCGCCCTTGAAAAACCTACCCGGTTAAATAGATGCTGCGCGCCCCGCCGCCCTAGGGCGTCGGGAAAGCATTTGCGTATCAGGGAGTTGGCGCATGGATCCGATGGTGGCCGTTCGCGGCCTTTGCAAGGCCTTCGGCGCGATCCGCGCGGTCGACGACATCACCTTCGAGGTGCGGCGCGGAGAGGTCCTCGGTTTCCTCGGCCCGAACGGCGCCGGGAAGTCGACGACGATGAAGATGATCACCGGCTTCCTCACGCCGAGCGCCGGCAGCGCCTCGATCTGCGGCCACGACGTCGCCGCGGAGCCGGTGAAGGCGAAGGCGCGGATCGGCTAACTGCCGGAGGGCGCGCCGGCCTATCCGGACATGACGCCCGCGAGCTTCCTGCGCTTCATCGCGGACATCCGCGGCGTTCCCGCCGCCGACCGCGCACGGCGGATCGACTTCGCCGTCGGCCGCACGCAGCTCGGCGGCGTCCTGCACCAGCCGATCGAGACGCTGTCGAAGGGCTTCAAGCGCCGCGTCGGCCTCGCCCAGGCGATCCTGCACGATCCCGAGGTCCTCATCCTCGACGAGCCGACCGACGGCCTCGACCCGAACCAGAAGCACGAGGTGCGCGAGCTCATCAAGGAACTCGGCGGCGAGCGCGCGATCGTGCTGTCGACGCACATCCTCGAGGAGGTCGAGGCCGTGTGCACGCGCGCGGTCGTCATCAACAAGGGGCGCACCGTGTTTGATGGGACACCGGCGGAGATGGAGTCGCGCGCGCCGCGCGACGCCGTGAAGAACCGCATGGACGCGGCGTTCCGCGCGATGACCTCGATCGACACCGCCGCCGCCGCGCCGCGTGCGAAGGGAGGCCGCCGATGAGCGCCGCCTCTTCCGCCTCTTCCGCATCGCCTGCGCCGCTCGGCGCGTTCGCGCGCACGGCGGTCGTCTTCCGCCGCGAGTTCCGCTCGTACTTCCAGACGCCGCTCGCGGCCGTCTTCCTCGTGATCTTCCTCTTCCTCGCCGGGCTCTTCGCCTTCAACATCGGCGGGTTCTACGAGCGCAACCAGGCCGACCTGCGGCCGTTCTTCCAGTTCCACCCGTGGCTCTATGTGTTCCTCGTGCCCGCGGTGTCGATGCGGCTCTGGGCCGAGGAGCGCCGCACCGGCACGATCGAGCTCGCGATGACGCTGCCGTTCGGCGTGCGCGACCTCGTGCTCGGCAAGTTCCTCGCCGCGTGGGCGTTCACATCGATCGCGCTCGCGCTCACCTTCCCGATGTGGATCACGGTGTCGTGGCTCGGCGAGCCGGACCACGGTACGATCTTCGTCGCATACCTCGCGAGCGCGCTGCTCGGCGGCGCGTTCCTCGCGATCGGCGCGTTTCTCTCGGCGCTCACCAAGAACCAGGTGATCGCGTTCGTGCTGTGCGCGGTGGTGTGCTTCGTGCTGCTTCTCGCGGGTTTTCCCGCGGTGCTCGACTTCCTGCGCGGCTGGGCGCCGCAAGGCGTGGTCGAGGGCCTCGCGTCGACGAGCGCATCGACGCACTACGAATCGATGATGCGCGGCGTGATCGATCTGCGCGATGTCTTCTACTTCGTCACCGTGATCGCCGCGTTCCTCATCCTCAACTGCTTCGCCATCGACTGGAAGAAGTCCGACTGACGGGGATTCCATGGCCGTTTCAGACAAGCGTCGTTCCACACTTCTCGCGACCGTCGGCGTGCTCGTCGCGCTCGTGGCGCTCAACACCACCGCGTGGTTCATGCTGCGCGGCGCGCGCGTCGATGTCACCGAGGAGAAGCTCTACACCGTGTCGCCGGGCGTCGGCACGCTCGTCGCCTCGCTGCCCGAGCCCGTGCGGCTCGACTTCTACTGGACGCGCGAGCAGGGCACCGATCTCCCGTCGATCCGCGCCTACGCGCAGCGCGTGCAGGAATTCCTCGAGGAAATCGTAGGCACGAGCGACGGCATGCTCGAGCTGCGCGTGATCGACCCCGAGCCCTTCAGCGAGACGGAAGACATGGCGCGCGCCGCAGGCATCGCGCCGCGCACGCTCGACGCGACCGGCCGCACGCTCATGCTCGGCCTCGCGGTGCGCGGGCCGACCGACAAGACCGAGACGATCCCGTGGCTCGACCCCGCGCAGGAGCCGTTCCTCGAGTACGAGATCGCGCGCCGCATCCTCTCGGTCGGCCGCGACAAGAAGCCCGTCGTCGCGGTGCTCTCGACGATTCCCGAAGAAAAGCCGTTCGACCCGCGCAATCCGATGGCGCGCGGCGGCAAGAGCGTGCTCTTCCAGCAGCTCGACCTGCTCTACGACCTGAAGCGCGTCGACCGCGCCGCGCCGAGCATCCCGCAGGATGCCGGCGCACTTGTCGTCATCCAGCCGCGCAACCTCGGCGAGGCGGCGCTCAAGGCGATCGACGCGTGGGCCGTGTCGGGCAAGGCGCTCATCGTCTTCGCGGATCCGTGGTGCGAGATGGACCCCGAGGCGCGCAGCCTCGACATGGGCTCGACGGGCGCGGGCACGAGCTACGACCTCGGGCCGCTCTTCGCGCAGTGGGGCGTCGACATCGACGCGCAGAACGCGGTGGCCGACCTCGGCTACGCGACGCGCATCATGTACCGCACGCAGGGCGGGCAGGTGATGGAGATGTCGCATCCGTGCTGGCTGTCGCTTCAGAAGAAGGCGCTCGACGCGAACGACCCCGTGACCGGGCCGCTCGCGATGATGAACCTGAAGGGCGCCGGCGCGATCGTGCCGCGCAGCGATGCGAGGACGACGGTGACGAATGTCATCACCACCACCGATCAGGTGCAGATGGTGCAGACGCTGAAGCTCGGCTTCTTCGGCGAGGTCGACCGTCTCGTGCGCGACTTCAAGCCGCTCGGCACGCCGCTTGCGCTCGCTGCGCGCATCAAGGGCCCGATCGAGAGCGCGTATCCCGCGGCCGACGGCGCGCGCGCGAAGGGCGAGGCGAACATCCTCGTCATCGCCGACGCCGACATGCTCGACGACACGACCTGGACGAGCGTCGACCAGTCGACGGGCGCGCTCGCGACGATCGCCGACAACGGCGCGTTCGTGTTCAACGCGCTCGAGCAGGCGACGGGCTCGCAGCTGCTTTCGGGCCTCAAGTCGCGAGGGCGCTACCAGCGGCCGTTCGACCGCGTCGAGGCGATGCGCAAGGACGCCGAGGCGCGCTACCTCAAGCGCGAGCAGGAGCTCGAGGACCAGATCAAGCAGGGCGAGATGCGCATCAACGAGCTGCAGCGCGAGCGCGGCGCGCCGGGCGTCGACGCGAATGGCGCGCTCGTGCTGACGCCCGAGCAGGTGACCGAGCTTGAGAAGCTGCAGCAGACCTCGAAGGACGCGCGCAAGGAGCTGCGCGAGGTGCAGCGGTCGCTCCGCAGCGAGATCGAGCGCACGGGCAGCGGGCTGATGATGCTGAATGTCGTCGCGTGGCCGCTGTTCGTCGCGCTGCTTGCTTCGATGTGGATCTCGCTTCGCTATCGCCGCCAGCGCGCGGCATGAACGCAGGGAAATCACGATGATCACGGCACATTCTTCGCGACCCTCGGGCCTCAGGACCACGCTGCTCATCCTCGCCGCATCGGCCGCGTGCGTCGGCGTCGCGGTGTTCGCGGTCACGCGCGGCACGCGCACCGCCGACATCGAGCCGGGCGGACCGTTCCTCGCGGGGCTCGCCGACGCGCAGGCGTCGATCGACCGGATCGAGCTCGCGCGCGGAAGCGACACGCTCGTGCTCGCGCGCGACGGCAACGCGTGGACGCTCGCCTCGCGCGACGGATATCCCGCGCGCTTCGAGGAGGTGAAGGCGCTCATCTCGGGGCTCGCGTCGCTGAAGACCGACCAGAGGATGACCGCGAAGAAGGAGCGGCACGACGAGCTCGCGCTCGCGTGGCCCGATGCTGCGGGGCGCGCGGCGAAGGTGCGCGTGCTCGCGGGCGAGAAGCCGGTGATCGAGATGGTGCTCGGCGAGGAGCGCGCGAACCCGCGGTCTCAGTATGTGCGCCGCGCCGACGAGGAGCAGTGCTGGCGCGTGCTTGGGTCGGTGATGGCCGATCTCGACGCGCGGCGCTGGGTCGAGGCGGAGCTCTTGTCGCTGCCCGAAGGCGAGGTCGAGGGCGTGGCGATGAACGGACTCGAGATCAAGGGCGTCGCGGGCGCCGATGGCAAGAAGGCGTACGCGGCGAGCGGGCCTGCTGCGCCGTTGGCCGCGAGCGACTTCGAGTGGACGGAGCCGCGGAAGGCCGCTGCGCTGCGGTCGCTGCCCGGGTGGCTCGCGCGGCTCGAGCTCGAGGATGTGCGCAAGGCGAAGGGCGGTGCGGTGGACGCCGCGATCTCGCCGGGCTTCGACATGGTGCGCGGCACGCTGAAGGTGAACGCGGTGCGCGACGGCGACGGCGTGTGGATCTCGTTCGAGGCCGCGCCGAAGGCGGGCGCGCCAAACGCGGAGGAGATCAACGCGAAGCGGAAGTACCCGGGCGACCCGTTCGTGCCCGGCTGGGCCGAGTTTGCGAAGAAGCACGCCGGCTGGGAGTACAAGCTGCCGGCGTGGAAGCTGACTTCGCTCGAGGAGGCGCTGAAGACGCCAGCCGCAGAGGGCGATCCGAACCAGCCGATGCGCGTGCCGAGTGCGCGGGATTGAGTGGCTGCACCGATGGCGTTCAGACTGCAGTCGTGGCGCGCCATGCGCCTGGGATGCCACACGATGCGTTTGGCGAAGTGGTCGCCAACTTGCTCGCGCCGCGCGCTCTTGTGCGCAGGGGCGGGGCAGGCGCCGACGAAGGCGGAGCGCAGCGAAGCCTGAGCGGACGGTGCCGGCGTCGCCGTTCGTATCGTGTGGCATCACTTTGAGTGATGGCGGCCAAGACGAGCGCGCAGCGCGAGTGGTGCGCTTCCAGACTGCAGTCGTGGGCGCTGCTCGCGTTCGATTCCGCCATCACTCAAAGTGATGCCACACGGCACATGTGTCGTCGTTCGCGCCAACTTGCTCGCGCTTCGCTTCGCTCCGCGCTCGTGGGCGCAGGG
>CAIXEV010000162.1 GCA_903918555.1 uncultured bacterium
CGGCTCGATCATCCAGAACTCGGCGAGGTGCCGCGAGGTGTTCGAGTTCTCCGCGCGGAAGGTCGGTCCGAAGGTGTAGACCTTCGAGAGCGCCATGCACCAGGTCTCGACATTCAGCTGGCCGGAAACCGTCAGGTTCGTCTCGTGCCCGAAGAAGTCCTGCGCGTAGTCGACCTTCCCTTCGGGCGTGCGCGGCGGGTTGAGCGCATCGAGCGTCGACACGCGGAACATCTGCCCGGCGCCTTCGCAGTCGCTGCCCGTGATGATCGGCGTGTGCACCCACAGGAAGCCCTGCTCGTGGAAGAAGCGGTGGACCGCCATCGCGAGGCAATGCCGCACGCGCCCGATGGCGCCGAAGGTGTTCGTGCGCGCACGCAGGTGCGCGACCTCGCGCAGGTACTCGAACGAGTGCTGCTTCGGCGAGATCGGATAGGTGTCCGGGTCGTCGACGAGGCCGTGGACCTTGCACTCGGTCGCCTGCAGCTCGACCGACTGCCCCTTGCCCTGGCTCGCGACCACGGTGCCGGTGATCTCGACCGAGCAGCCCGCGGTGAGCTTCAGCACCTCCGACTCGTAGTTCGCGAGCGTGTTCGGCACGACCGCCTGCACGGTGTCGAAGCACGAGCCGTCGGTGACGGCGACGAACGAGATGCCCGCCTTCGAGTCGCGCCGGGTGCGGACCCAGCCTTGGACGGTGACCGTCGAACCGAGGTGCGAGGCGTGATGGGCGAAGAGATCAGCGATGCGAACAGCCATAGGAACGGGAAGATAGGGCGGAACGGCGTGCCCGAGGATCGAAGTGCCAACTTGGCAGATCGGGTCGCGCCCCGACCCCTCTTGGCGCAGGGCGGCGACCGCCCTGCGGGTCACCTCGCCGCCGCCAGAAAGCCGTAAATCCATACCGAGAAGAGGTTTACGAAGAAATCTCACCCCACAGACGCCCCGCGCCTCCCCATCGAGGCGCCTGCACCCTTGGCACACCCGTTGCATCGCAGCCCCTTCCTCATGCGGTTGCGCCTGCACAGTTTCGACTCCGATTCCGGCACGGGACCAACCCGTGGCGGCGGCGACGCTGCGTCTGACCAGCCTCGGAGGCTCAACCTGCTCCTCACCTACGGCGGCTGGCGCGAGCACGCCTTCGCCGACCAGCTTCCCGTCCTCCTCGACCGCTTCGGCATCCAGTGCCTCCGCGCCCAGTCGGGCGACGAGGTCTCCGATGTCGTCCGCCGCGCCGAAGTGCACATCGCCGTGATCGACCTCTCGATCCCGATGCACCCGCGCCGGCCCGAGGCGCAGCCCGCGCGCACGGTGCAGGCCGGCCAGCGCGTCCTCCAGCTCCTGCGCCGTCTCGACCACCCGCCGCCGACGATCATCGTCCGTCCGCGCCAGGTCGACTCCGCCGAGAGCAACCGCATCCTCGCCGAAGCCCTGCGCGATGGCGCGTTCACGGTGCTCGACGACCCAGTCCCAGTCGAAACGATGCTGCAGGCCCTCGAGCGGTGCGTGCGCCGCTACTACCGAGACCACTGGCCAGCAGCATGAAGCCGTCCCCACGGACGGATGCCGTCGGAGGCTTCCGTCCTTTGCCCGCGTCAGCAAGAGAGAACAGTGAAGGAGAACACCATGAAGTTCCGTCCCCTCGGCGACAAGATCCTCGTGAAGCGCGATGAAGCCGCAACCAAGACCGAAAGCGGCATCTTCCTCCCCGAGTCGAGCAAGGAGAAGCCCAAGCAGGGCAAGATCGTCGCCCTCGGCGACGGCCACCGCAGCAAGGACAACGGCAAGCTCACCCCCTTCAGCGTCAAGAAGGGCGACAGCGTGATCTTCTCGAGCTACGCCGGCACCGAGATCAAGATCGACGGCGAGTCGATGCTGATCATGACCGAGGAAGACATCCTCGGCGTGATCGAGTGATCACCCCCGCACGGACGCCAGCATGAGCATGAATCCCGACACCCTTCGCCTCGCCTTCCGCGAGCTCAACGGTCAGCGCGATCTCCGGATCGAGTTCGACCACGCGTCGAGCTGCATCGTCAAGAAGGCGATGCTGATCCCGGCGGAAGCGGACGGTCTGGTGAAGGTCACCGACGGTTCGCATGTCTACATCGTGGACTCGGATCGGGTGGCGTGGATCGAGATTGGATAGCAGTCGCTTGCGCGACTGCTGTGTTTGAGCGGTCGCAGCTGCGGCTGCTCTCGAAGTTTGAGCGGTCGCCGCTGCGGCGGCTCCCTCTGGCAGGAAGAACGATTGAAGTAACCCAAACGCGCGAAAGCGCAACGCAGAAAGAAGCACACACATGGCAGCCAAGCAGATTGCATACGACACCGACGCGCGCGAGCGGATCCTCCGCGGCGTGCAGAAGCTCGCCAAGGCCGTCAAGGTCACGCTCGGCCCCTCGGGCCGCGTCGTCGTCCTCGAGAAGTCCTTCGGCGCTCCCACGGTCACCAAGGACGGCGTCACCGTCGCCAAGGAGATCGAGCTCGAGTGCCCCTACGAGAACATGGGCGCGCAGATGGTGAAGGAGGTC
>CAIXEV010000163.1 GCA_903918555.1 uncultured bacterium
CCCGAGCCGACGAGCGTCGAGAGCGCCGTGATTCCGGCTACTCCGAGCAGGAGGAAGACTGCAATGCGCATGCCGCCGTTGTCCATCACGCAATCCCGTGCGTCAAAAAATCGTCAACCCATCGCTTTCCGGCCTAGGTGAAATGCAAAGCCCCGTCAGCGGCACGGCCCATCCGGATCGCCGACTTCGTCGTCAGGAGACCCCGAGGGCGTGTCGGCACGCATCGACAGCGCGACCGCGGCGAACCGCGGCGTCGACGATGCGTGACACATCCCGCCTCTTGATCGACTCGAGGAGGGTGGTCGCAAGAGAGTCAGACGCCAAAAGGGCTTCGGAGGCGGCCCGAAGCTCGTGTTCCTGGGCGGCACGCGCGATAAATCCGTCCCAACTGGCAAGTTTCGCCGCCGCCGCATCGCCCGTGTCGACCGCGCCGTCGAGCTTCGACTCGACCGGGAACCCGGCGTAGCCGAGGTGGTCGAGCGCGACTCTCACGCCGGCGTCCTCGAGTCGAAGGTTCGTGATCGCGTTCATCTTCATGCGCGAGTGCTCGACGCCGGGAGGAAGCGATGCGGCCTTGTCGAGAAGACGCGCCGCCCAGTCAGGTAGCGGCGAGAGGACGGAGTGCAGCGAGAACTCGCGCATCGCGTTCTCGACGCGGGCGCGGAGGCGCGCATGGTGCTCGACGGCGCCCGCGAGCCCGCCGCGCGCGGCGAGCGCCTTGTCGAGGGTTGCGCGCACCTGCTGGCCGTTCGCGGTGGCGACGGCGAGGCAGTGCGGGCAGACATCATCGTCGATCGCGCGCACGCACTTGGTGCAGAAGCGTTGCCAGCGCGGCGCGGCGCATCGGCACGGGGTCGACGAGCCGAACGGCCGCTCGGTGCGGCAGCCGTCGCACCGTTCGACGGTGCGCGCGGCAATCAGGGGGCGGCCAAGGATCTGGTCGTTCACGGGCGTGGAGCGAGGTTGCGGGGCGATCGGAGCGCCCATGATAGAACCTCTTCGAGCCCCGATCGCGGCGCGCTACTTCAGCTTCTTCGCTTCCTTGCTGAAGCGCTCGTAGTCGTCGACCTGATTGCGCTCGAGCGCCTCGCGAAGCCCGTCGAGGGACTCCTGGTTCGCCTTGAGCCGGAGGTAGGCCGGGTGCTCGCGGTTCTTGATCATGCGATCGACCGACTTGAGCGTCCGCCCGAGCGAGGTGATGTCCTCCTTGAGCGAACGCTGCAATCGCTCGCACTTCAGCTTGGTTTCGCCGTGACGCGTGTTGTCGCTCTTGTCCTGCCAGACCTCCCTGAGCCCGCGGTTCCCCGTCGTCCACGTGCCGTCGGTGCCCGTGAAGAACCGGTCGAACGCGTCGAGATCGCGCTTGAGTTCTGCGAGCGTGGCGTCGTACTCCTTGAGCTTTGCGTCGACCTTCGCCTGCATCTCGGGGTCGATCGCGGGGACTTGGGGCTTGGCGGGTTCGGCGGGAGCGGTCGCGGGGGGGTGCCCGAACCCGATCCCGAGCCCGAACCCGATCCGAAACCAGGCGCCTTCGGGACGCCCTTGGAGCGCGGGCCGACGGCGCCCCGCTCGATCGCGGCGACCGCGTCGGCCACGCTCTTGAACTCCTGCGTCTGAACCGCGATCGACCTGAGGATCGCGGCCGAAAGCACGATCGGCTGGTTCGCTTGCGCGAGCTCGACCTCGCCGCCCGTCGATGACTTGAATCCACCGGCCGCCGACCACGACAAGCCCGTGGAGCAGTCGACGATGCTCGACGCGAGGAGCGGGTCGATGCGACCGAGCGTCGCGAGCTTGTCGGAGATCTCCTTGCGCTTCGACGCGCTCGTGCACCAGCCGTTTGCCGCGCCCTCAAGCGAGGCGCCCGATTCGAAGACGACCGCATCGCAGGCAAGCGCGAGGACGGCGACGCCGCCGCTCGCGTTCATCCGGCCGATCGAGCCCGACGCCTTCGGGCAGATGGCGATCACGCTGCCGCCTGCGGCGCGCAGATCCGTGATGGCCGTCAGCAGCGCGTCGGTCGACTTGGGATCGAGCGAGTCGCGGTCGAGGATGAGCGCGTAGGGCGTCACCCCGAGCCGTGCGGGCTGCGTTGGCCGCGGGGTCGACGTTGGCGGCGTCGAGAGCCGCGATTCCAGCTGCTCGAGGGGTTCGGAGAGCGACAGCCGCTCGACGACCCCGAGCGCGGGCGGGGATGCAGCGGACACGGCGAGGCAGGCAAAAAGCAGTCGAAACGCGATGGAACGGAAACCCATGGTCTTGTCCTCCTGACGCATCATGCGTGATTTCCTGATCACGATGCATGGGGCGTGGTTCGAATCAGGAAATCCGCGTCGCCGTCGTCGCCTGTTTCGAGGCGGCCGACCGGACCGACCGCCGAAGGTGCATCGACCGAACACGGCAAACTTGATCCCCGCGCTGGTTTTGTGTTAGCCTCACGGCAGGGTAAAGCATGATGGAAGTTCACGGTTCATCGGAAGGAATGATGTATCGCCAGCGCGCGAAGCGCTGTTGCGTGGCGCGCCGCGACCGGCAGCCGCGGACGACGCGAACGGAGCGTGCCGCGTGAGCTCGATGCCTCTGCCACCGCATCCGCCGGGCACGACGAATCCAACTGCAGCAGGCGCGCCGACCGCCCCCGCGCCATACGCGTCCGCGCTCTCGGCGCCCGCTGCGCCGCGCCGCGATCGCATCGTCGTGATTGGCCGCCGCCGCGCGGGCAAGACCATCTATCTCGCGCGTCTCTACGAGGCGCTGTGGCAGGGATGCAGGCTCGTCGACGGCCGGATCGTCGGCGCCGATGTACCGGTGATCGGCCGGCGCGTGGTCGAGATGTCGTGCCGCGCGACCTCGGGCGCATCGCACACGCAGTTCATGAAGGTGATCGAGGAGCTCCGCGCAGGCCGTTGGCCGGCTGCGACGGTCGGCAACAGCTACGCGGAGCTCATCGTCAGCTACGCGGGCCGCGAGCGGGTGCTGACCGCGCTCGACTATCCGGGCGAGGTGTTCCGCAAGGCGTTCATGAACGATTCCGACGATCCCGACGCGCTCGAGCTGCTTGCCGCGATCGACCGCGCCGCAGCCGCGATCTTCCTGATCGACCCGGCGGTCGTCGCAGAGGGCGGCGCCGAGTCGCACGAGGACACCTACGGCCTCACGCAGGCCGCTGCGCGCATCCGCTCGGGAATCGATGGTTCAAGCGTGCCGATCGCGGTCGTGCTGACGAAGACCGATGTCAACAAGGCGTTCCTCCGCGAGGCGGGCGGCGTGCGTGAGTTCGCGCACAAGCACTTCGGGCAGATGTTCAAGAGCCTCGAGCGCACGAGCGTGTTCGCTTCCGCGGCGGTGCGCGTGACCGACAACGCGCTCGGTCGCAGCATGCCGCGTGCCGAGAAGCCGGCGGAGAACATCGTCGAGCCCTTGCGCTACTGCTTCGAGATGATGGACGCGAGCGCCGATGTCGCGCGGGTGCGCGATGCGAGGCGCCTGCAGGCCGAGGCGGAGCTCGCCGTCGCGCGCCAGGAGCTGGACGATCGGCGGCGCGGCACGAATTCATGGGTGCTCTTCATCGTCGCGATCGTGGCGCTCTTTGCGGTCGTCGGAATCGTGACCTGGCTTGCGATCGCGCCGAAGTGAGGCGGGGCGGGGGAATCTGATGGCGCACGCAGACATCCACTCGGGAATTCACGCAGGAATTCACGCAGACACGCATGTGTTCGGCTCGACGAGGGGCTACGGCACCGTCGCGTCGTCGCGTGGCGTGCGCGACGAGGAGGCGCGCGAGCTCGAGAGCTTTCAGTTCGGCGAGGCGTCGACCGCCGACCGCATCGCGCGGCTCGAGACGCACGCGGTGATGACCGGGCGCGCGCTGCGATCGGGGCGTTTCGCGATCTCGCGCATGATGCCCGCCGGCGTCGACGACGCGGGGCGGCCGACGGTCGAGGTGGTCACGCTGGTCGTCGAGGCGCGCGACTACATGGCGTGCGTTGGCGCGCTGCCGAGGCTTGCGGCGGATGCGCGCCTCTGGCTCGACGCGCGCGCAACGGCGGCGAGCGGCGCGCGCATCGCTGCGGCGAGCGCGGAGCCCGCGCCGCGCGATCCGCAGGTGCTTCGGCTGTTCGACCTCTGGCGCGCCGCCGTGCGACATGGCGCGATCGGCGTCGTGTCCGAGACCGAGTCGGACGCGGTGCTGCGGCTTGTGGCGTCGCTCGATCCAGTCGACCTCCTGCGGTGCCGCTGGGGCATCGGGCTTCTGTCGGTGTCGACGCCCGCCGACATCTGCTCGGTCGCGTCGGGCGTGTCGATGCACGGCGCGCGCGATGTGATGCGCCCGGCGCAGCAAGGCGCGTGGCACTGCGGAAGCGAGAGCGAATACGCAGGTTTTCGCGCCGCGGCGCTGCCGACGCTGCCGTCGGTCGCGGACATCGAGTTGAACGGCCACACGCTGGTGGTAGCGGGCGATGACGGAGCGACGCGCGTGAGCGCCGTGGCGTCACCGCCCCGCGAGGCGCGCGAGCGGCGCGTGATGCCGTTTGCGATTGGATCCGCGGTGTTGTCGACCGCGGTGCTGGCGGTGGCGGTGGTGATGCTCGGGAGGCGAGACGAGGCGACGCCGATCGTGCTTGGTGAGGCGCAGGAGCTGAAGGCGAGGAC
>CAIXEV010000164.1 GCA_903918555.1 uncultured bacterium
GAAGCCGCGCGCGAAGCAAGGGAAGGCCGGCTCCCGGTCACGGGGGCCGGCCTTCTTCATTGGCGCCGCGCGTCAGCGCGCGATGACGCCCTGGCCGCGCAGGAACCCGAGCAGCGGCAGCAGCGGCAGGCCGAGGATCGTGAAGAAGTCGCCCTCGACGCGCTCGAAGAGCTGCGCGCCAAGCCCCTCGAGCTGGTAGGCGCCCACGGATCCCAGCGCCGCGTCGCCGATCGTGGCGACGTAGCGTTGCGCGAAGCCGGAATCGAAGCCGCGCATCGTCAGCAGCGCGACGTCCGTCGCGTCCCAGATCGCCTTGCCGTCGCGCATCGCGACGGCGGCGCTGTAGAGCCGGTGCGTGCGGCCGGCGAGCGCCATGAGCTGCGCCACCGCGCGCGCCGCGTCGGCGGGCTTGTCGAAATGCCTGCCCTCGCACTCGATCATCGAATCCGCGCCAACGACGATCGCGCCGGGATGGCGAAGCGACACGCGCTCCGCCTTGAGTCGCGCCAGCATGCCGGCGATCTCCGCGACCGGCGCGCCGCGCGCGCGCATCTCGTCCTTCACCGCGCCCTCGTCGATGTCGGCGGCGTCGCATTCGACCAGCACGCCCGCGTTGGCGAGCATGCCGCGGCGCGTCCGGCTCGCCGAGGCGAGCACGAGCGGGGGCGCGCCCGCGCCCGGGCCTAGCGTCGTGGTCCCCATGTCCTCATCCCTTCCCAAGTCGGCGTTCCTGCAGCAGCGCGAGGATCGAGGCCGCCGTCTCCTCGATCGAGCGCCGCGACGTCTCCAGCACCGGCCAGCCTCGCGCACCGAAGAGCCGCCGCGCGGCCTGGACCTCCTCGCGCACCCGCTCGGGGTCCGTATAGCCGGTCTCGCGGTTCTCGTTCAGCAGGCGCAGGCGGTTGCGGCGCACCGCCACCAATGCCGTCGGATCGTTGGTCAGGCCGACGACCAGCGGCCCGCCCTCGGCGAAGGGCCTGAGCGCGTCGAGCTCGGCAGGTGGCTCCATGCCGGGCACGAGCGGCACGTTCGCCGCCTTGAGCCCGCGATTGGCGAGGTAGATGCAGGTCGGCGTCTTGGACGAACGCGACACGCCGACGAGCACGACATCGGCGTTGCGCAGGTCGCCCATCGCCTGCCCGTCGTCGTGCGACATGGCGAAGTCCATCGCCGCGATGCGCGCGAAATAGTCGGCGTCGAGCTGGTGCTGGCGCCCTGGCCTGTGGCCGGCCTCGGCATGGAGGAACTCGCCGAACGCCTCGAGCACGGGATCGAGGACGGCGATGCAGGGCACGCCCAGGCGCGAGCAGGCCTCGATCAGCCGCGAGCGTATGCGCGGGTCGACGAGGGTGAAGAGGACGACGCCGCGATCGGCCGCGACGCCCTCCGCGACCTTGTCGACCTGTCGCTCGGTCCGGATCATCGACCAGACATGCTCGATCGGCTCGAAGGAGTCGAACTGCACGAGGCAGGCGCGGGCGACCGCGAGATTGGTCTCGCCGGTCGAGTCCGACACGAGGTGGAGGTGGAACTTCTTCATCCACAGGCACCGCGGGAGAAGGGGCGGAAGAGGTGGACAACCCGGCACTTGTCCATAGGC
>CAIXEV010000165.1 GCA_903918555.1 uncultured bacterium
ACCGAGCCCTGGTCGCGCGAGGAGTGGATGGCGGTCGACGCGACCAAGCCTTCGAGCGGCACGCACAGCGACTCGTCGGCCAGGGCGCGGATCATCGCGTCGAGATCGACTGCCACCGGAGACGCCACGGGAGACGCCGCGGGAGAATCGACGGGAGACGCGACCGGCGGATCAGCCGCGCGGCCAGGCTGCACGGCGACCCAGACGAACGCGCAGAGCGTAAGCATTGCCGAAAGTCTCCGCGTCATCGCGCCTCCCCTGCTTCCGCGTCGAAGGCAGCCGATTCGACGATGCGCACGCTGCCATCGGCAAAGCGCACGGCGAGCGCGCGTCCATCGGGCGACATCGCGAGCCCGACCGCCCGTCGGTCGATGCTCCACGGCGGCACATCGTCGATGGCGAAGATGTTCGCGCCCGACCTTCCATCGAACACCCCGAGCTGCCCCTTCCCAGGCACCGCGAACGCCGTTCCTCCATCGTTGGAGATCGCGGCACCGAGCTCGCGCGCGTCGCTCTCCTCGCTGATCGGGTGCCGCCAGGACTCGCGCGGAGCCCCGCGGGCGCCTGCGTCGAGTCCGACAAGCCACGCACCGAACCTGTTTGCCTCGACATCCGAAATCGACGCCGCCACTCGCGTTCCGTCGGGCGTGGCGCACACGCTCCGCACGATTCCATCGAGCGTCTCGGAGCCGATCAGCTCCGCTTGCACGCGGCCGCCCGCCTCGATCACCGCGTGGCGCTCGACGCGCCGCCCGACGCCGAGGACGAAGCCGCCCGCGGTCGCTGAGATCGAGGGCTCGGCATCCGCGGGCGCGCGGCCCGTGATCGCCATTCGCCCGAGTTCCTCGCCCGAGGTCGCGTAGAAGACGACGCTCGTCGCATCGGGCGCGACGACGGCGAGCACGGCGCGCGTGTCCGCGTTCGGGCCGGATGCCGCGACCGCGATCACCGCGATCGGCCGCCCCGCGACCAGTTCACGCGCGATCGGAATGCGCTCGGGCCGCGCGCGCGACGCCTGCCGATCGAGGTTCCAGTTCCACCAGAACGCCCCTTCCGCGGTCGTCACGGCCATGAGGTCGCCACCCGCGAAAGCCATCTCGTCCACCCGCATCTCGGCACTTCCCAAGGTCGGCGAAAGCACCTCGCGCACCACGGCGTATCGGGTCAGTTCGCCGAAGGTCTCGCCGACAAAGAGGCTCTCGCCATCCTGCGAGAACGCGATCGAGAACGCCACCGTCCCGAGCCCGAGCGTTCCAACCGCTTCGCCCGTGGAGACATCCCAGACCTGCAGCGACCCGCGCCGCTTGTCCGCGCGTTCGCCGGTCGCCGCCGCAAGCAGCCCCCGTTGCGGCTCGACGGCCAGCGCCGCGATCGGGCTCGCCGCGTACTCGTACCTGCGCAGGATCGCGCCCTGCGCGAGATCGATGTCGAGGACCGCGCCCTGCGTCGTACCCACAAACGCCCGCTGCGCGCCTTCGACGCGCACGGCCTCAAGCGACGACACGAGCGACGACACGAGCGATGACACGGGCGACGACACGCCGACACCCACGAGCGGGATGACGCGTGGCTCCGCACCGCGCCCGTCTGCCGCGAAGCTCCACACGAAGATGCTCTCCGCGCCCTCGAGGCCGACGACCGCAGCGCCCTCGACCGTGCGCAGGAAGACCCGCTCCGATGCAGCGGCGCCTGCATCGAACCTCGCGCGCAGCGCGCGGCCCGTCGAAAGGTCGATCGCGGCCAGCTCGCCCGCGCGGTTCGCAAGGAGCAGCATCGCTCCATCCTCCGACCACGCGATCGCGTCGATCTTCTCGATCGGCGACTCGAGGACATCGAGCACCGATCCATCGGCGGTCGAGCGCACGAACAGCCCGCCATCGGGCGCGTGGGCCCGCGCCATGCGCGACCCGTCGGGAGAGACGGCGATCGGCGGGGACGAGGGAAGCGGCACATCGAGCGCCCTGCGCGTTCCGTCGCGCAGGTCGAACACAGCGGGCCAGGCCCCCGCCTCGCCCTCGCGGAAGAAGATGCGTTCGCCGCGCGACTGGATGTCGAGCGCGGCGTAGAAGATGAAGGACACGAGTTCGCCGCGTCCATGGAAGCGATCGAGCGCGTGCCACGCCCAGTTGCGCCGCGACGCGGGGACCTCCGCGAGTTCGGAGCGCGACTGTTCAAGCAGCCCGCGACCGACCGCGAACGCAGCCGAAGAGAGCTTGAGGCGCATCGCGTCGAGTTCGTCCGCGGCGCGCGCACGCTCCGCGAGGCGTTCTACGGCGACGAGGTAGCCTGTGTAGCCGAGCGAACCGAGCGTGACGACGGCGAGGACTGCAGAGGACGCGATGTACGCTGGATAGCGCCTCGCGAAGCGGCCCACGCGAATCCGCAGCGGGATGCGCCGCATGTGCGCGCGCTGGCCCCGCAGGTACCGCTCGAGATCGCCGAGCAGCTGCTGCGCGCTCTGGTAGCGGTCGGCCGGCCGCTTCTCGAGCAGGCGCGAGACGATGACCTCGAGGTCCCCGCGCAGACCGCGGTCGACGCGGCCGAGCGTCGTCGGGATCTCGCTGCGGATCACCATCGCTGCGTCCGTCAGCGACTGGAGCGACAGGTCGTACGGAAGCTTCCCGCAGAGCGCCTCGTACAGCATCACGCCGAGCGAGTAGAGGTCGCTGCGCGCGTCGACGAGCTGCGTGCCGGAGATCTGCTCGGGCGACATGTAGAGATCGG
>CAIXEV010000166.1 GCA_903918555.1 uncultured bacterium
CGCAAGGGCGCCAGCGGCTGCTCCTGCAGGTCGACGAGAACGACAATCCAGCGATCATCCTCTACGACGCCGAAGGCAAGGAGACGGCGCGGTTCCCTGAGTCGAAGAACTAGGCTCCGCGTCGCCCGCGCTTCCAGCGATCGATCTCCCGCGCGAGATGCGATCGTCGGAACCCGCGGCCCGAGACGAGCCGCTGCCAGTCGGGCGCGTGGTCGAAATGCTGCAGCTGGAAGTGGTAGTAGTTGATGTACTCGAGCACCGCAAGGAGAAGCAGGATCGCAGGCGCCACGAACCGGGCGTCCAACTGCACGCCGTCGGCGAGGCACTGGGCCCCGAGGGCGACCGCGGCGGCCACGCAGAGGCCGATCGCAGGCCAACGCATCCAGGCGAGCATGGCGATCCTGCCCTTGGTCGCGTCGGGCTCGCCGCGCGCCTTCCGAAGCATCATCCGCAGCACGATCGTGCCGATCACGAGAAGGAACGAGCACGCAAGACCCGACAGCACCAGCGAAGGGGTGATCGTCGCTCCGGAACGCAGCACGAAGTAGGCCGCGATCGCGGGAATGAGCACGGCGTTGCCCGCCTCGATCTTCCAGTAGTTCGTGAGGCGTCGGATGGGTGCGGAGTCGGAGCGCATGGTGAGCGTGGGGTCTGCGTCGTTCGAGTCGGAGCGCGTCGCCGCGGTGCGCAACGATATCACGCTCGCAACGGTCTCGGCGGCATGCCCACGCGTGTGGACGTTCTCGAGACATGAACCAAAGTACAAGGATCTATCATGCGCCTCCGCGCGACATGCGTCGCGAGTCGCGATGTACCCTTCGGAGCAAACCATGGACATCCTCTTCCTCCTCAACCCCAACTTCACCGACGCCGCCCGCGACAGCGAAGGCAAGCGCTACTACTGCCCGAGCTGCGCCTTCCTCGAGGGCGTGCTTCATTACTGCCCGGAACTACGCGAGAAGCTCGACATCCGCTATATCGATTATCCGCGGCCGCGCCGCGAGATCATCGCGCTTGTCGGCGATGCGAACCAGGGCTGCCCGAACCTCGTGCTCGACCCTGCGAACCACGGGTTCGTCGACGCATCGCGCTTCTACCGCGTGGGCGACCGTCTGCATACGAACGACACCCGCGTGATCGTCGAGTATCTGGCCGAGCGCTACGGCGTGATGGTCGCGCACTACTGAGGCGATCGATCCGCGCGCCCGATCAGCAGGGGCCCCACGCGGCCAGCAGCTGGGCGAGGTCGCCGCCGCCGACTGTGCCGTTGCCGTCGATGTCGGCTGCGGCATTGCCGGAGCCCCACGCGCCGAGCACGGCGCTGAGATCGCCGCCGTCGGTCGCGCCGTTCCCGTCGATGTCGGTCGGGCACGCTGCGCATGGGCCCGCGTCCGACACGATCTGCGAGAAGAATCGCGTCCAGATCAGATCGGCGGCACCCGGCTGGTAGACATGTCCGGTGCCCTGGACCTCGGTGAACCGCACGGGTGCGTTGCCCGCGAAGATGCTGGTGACATATGTCCTTGGGACACCGTAGTTCAAGACCTCGGAAGTGGTCTGGACGAGATTCGCGGCGTTGTGCGCCACCCAGAAGTCACGCTGCGCAAGATCCTGCTCGGTGCGCGTCTGCGAATTCTTTCCGACTCCCGTGACGAAGGTCTCATTACTTCCGCGCCAGATCCACACGGGCACGGGGCCAGAAGGGGTGAGATCGGACTGGTCGCCGCCGTATGCGGTGATCCATCCGCCCGAGACTGGCGCGATCGCCGCGACCTTTCCAGTGTGAACGGCGACGAAGCTGTTCGTCATCATCGCGCCGTTTGAGAATCCAGTCATGTAGGTCCGACAGGCATCGGTCCCGTATGTGGCGTGCACATGGTCGATCAGCGTCGAGAGAAAGCCGATGTCGTCGGGAGCCGCGCCGGTGAACTCCCAGCCGTTCCAGGTGAAGTTGCCGCTTGTGCCCGTCGGGTTGCCACCATTCGGGTAGACGACCACGATCCCGCGGGTGTTGCTCACGGCGTCCCAGCCTGCGGTCTGCTGGAACTGCGCGGCCGACGAGAAAGCGGGGTGGAGCGCCACCACAAGCGGGCGGGACGCTTCAGGCGTGAATCCAGGGGGAAGGCGCACGATGAACGAACGCGTGACCCCGTCATGCTGGATCGAGGACGAGACATTGGTCTGGGCGACGGCGTGCGGCGTGGCAGCCAGGAAGGAGATCGCGGCGAGCAGGGCGGTGCGTCGGAGAGGCATGGTGTGAGATCCTTGCGGCGAAACGCTGTTCCACCAAGCAATATTGCAAAGATTCCTGTCGGTGAAGTGAGCAATCGCGTTGCCGCGTGCGACGATGATCCGCAGGTCCGAAGAACTCGGCTCCCCGTGCCGGGGACTTGGCGGGCACGAGCGGGTACGCGCGGATACAGGCGGGGGTGAGGCGATCACCAAGCGGCACAGATTCCGAACCAGGGCTGCCCGAACCTCGTGCTCGACCCGGCGAACCACGGGTTCGTCGACGCTTCGCGCTTCTACCGCGTGGGCGATCGCCTCCACACGAACGATACGAAGGTGATCGTCGAGTACCTCGCGGCGCGGTACGGCGTGCAGATCGCGCACTTCTGAAACCGCACGCGAGCTCGCGGATGATCCCCGCGTGGCGCGAGAAGCCGCCGCGCAGCCGGTGCCCGGCGCCGCTCGTGAGCGCGGATTCAACACCCAATTGGGGGGTGCGCGCGCACCCATCGGCTGAGGAGCGACAGATTGTCGCGATGGACTGGGTCGGATCCCGAACGACGCCTTACAACCAGCGTAGCGCCTCGTCCATGATGCTCCTTCACTCGTTCGAAGCGCTCCACGCGTCGGTCACCCGCCGCTGGTGGATGCAGCTGTTCGCGGCGTTCGTCCGCTGCCTGCTCGCGTTGGGTTTCATCCCTCCGAGCATCCCGAAGATCCTCGGCATTCCGTTCACCTCGCTGCCCGAGTCGACCAACATCGGCTACTTCTTCAACGCGCTCTTGAAGACCGGCTTCTACTACGAGTTCATCGGCTGGAGCCAGCTCGCGGCGGCGCTTCTGCTCCTCATCCCGCGCACGGCGCATCTCGGCGCGCTTCTCTTCCTGCCGATCATCGTCAACATCACGGTGCTCACCATCTCGC
>CAIXEV010000167.1 GCA_903918555.1 uncultured bacterium
GCCTTCGACGAAGAGTCCGACCAGCTTGCGCGCGGGGCCCTGCTCCTTGATGCGGCGCAGCGCCTCCTGCCCGATGAAGGTGCCGGTGCGCTCGTCGTCCGGGCCGCCGGTCATGCCCTTGTCGAACTTGATCGCGAACTCGAGGCCGGCCGACACAGGGTCGATCTCCTCGGTGATCTCGTGGCCGTAGAGCGGCATTCCCGCCTCCATGCGCAGCGTGTCGCGCGCGCCAAGGCCGACGGGCTTCACCACGCTCGTGTCGCTGCCCATGTCCTTGAGCACCATGCCGAGCGCAAGCTTCGCCATCGACGACGGCAGGATCACCTCGACGCCGTCCTCGCCCGTGTAGCCGGTGCGGGAGACGAGCAGCTTGATGATGACGAGGTTCTTCACCATGAAGCGGTAGCGCTTCATCGAGGGGATGGTCGACGACATCTTCGAGATGAGGTCCATCGCCTTCGGCCCCTGGATCGCCACCATCGCGGTCGACTCGGTCTCGTCCTCGAACTTGAAGGCGAACTGCCCCTTCGCCTCGGCGAAGTGGGCGAGCAGCTTGTGGCGGTTCGAGGCGTTGCAGACCATCAGGTACTCGTCCTCGTCGACGCAGTAGACGAGCACATCGTCGCGGCAGCCGCCGTTCTGGTTGCAGATGAGCGAGTAGCGCACCATTCCCGGCTGCATGCCGAAGATCTGGCGGGTGCACACATGGTCGAGGAACTTGCGCGCGTGGCGTCCGCTGAAACGCAGGCGACCCATGTGCGAGACATCGAAGAAGCCGGCCGACGCGCGGCACTGCTTGTGCTCCTCGATGATCGAGCCGTACGCGATCGGCATCTCGTAGCCCGCGTACTCAACCATCTTCGCCTTGTGCTCGAGGTGAAGGGCGTGGAACGGCGTGCGCTTGAGCGTGACTTCGGCGGTGGTCATGGGTCGAAGGGTACCGACCACGCGCGACGCCCGCTAGGTTCCGTCGCGCCCCGCGCACCCCGCAACCCGCTATCCTGCGGAAATGTCCCTTCCCGCCCGCGACCACGCGCGCCGCGCCACCTGCTCGAGCCGTCCCGACGGCTCCCAGCGGCGGCTCGCGACGCTTGCTGCGGCCGCGATCCTGGCGCTGCCGCTCGCGTCGGCAGGCGTGCTCGCGCAGTCGTCGGCGATCGACGACCAGACGCTCGCCGATCGCCCGATCGCGAAGGTGACCTTCCAAGGGCTCTCGCGCGTCTCCGAGCGCGAGGTGCTCAACAACATCCGCGTCGCCGCGGGCCAGCCGTTCGAGTCGGCCGCGGTGCGGCAGGATGTCGCGACCCTCTACCGGCTGGGGCAGTTCGACACGGTCGACGCCATCGCCACCGTGCTTCCCGACGGCTCGATCGAGCTCGCCTACATGCTCGTCGAGCAGCCGATCGTGCGCGACCTGCAGGTCGTCGGCAACAAGCTCATCTCCGACCAGGAGCTGCGCAAGGTGATCCCGCTCTACGCGGGCGGACCGCGCGACGACTTCCTGCTCGAGCAGGCCGTCACGCGCATCAAGGACCTCTACCGCAAGCGGGGCCACTACCTCGCCGAGGTGACCGTCGACGAGACGCGCCTCAAGGAGACGGGCATCCTGATCCTGCGCATCGTCGAGGGCCCGCGCGTCAAGGTGAAGGAGCTCGAGTTCGTCGGCAACGCGGCGTTCACGGCGCGCGAGCTCGCGGCCGAGATCAAGACCCAGACGGCCGTGCCGCTCCTCGTGAAGGGCGAGCTCGACGAGGACCGCCTGATCGACGATGTCGCCGCGGTCGACAAGTACTACAAGGACCGCGGATTCGTCGATGTCCGCGTCGACCGCCGCATCGAGGTCTCGCCTGACTCGAAGGAGGCGAAGGTCGTCTTCGTGATCAGCGAAGGCCGCCGCTACCGCCTGCGCTCGGTGGTGTTCGAGGGCCGCGGCGGCGAAGGCCCGAAGCCGCTCGGCGTGTTCGACGAGCGCCAGCTCGAGGACCTCCTCTTCATCCACCCGGGCGACATCTACTCGCGCCTCAAGATCGACAAGTCGATCGCGAGCGTCCGCGACAGCTACTACCTCCTCGGCCATGTCGAGGTCGACATCGACGACCGCACCGTGCGCGTCGGCGAGGAGCCGGAAGTCGACCTCGTGCTGTCGATCCTCGAGGGCCCGCGCACGATCGCGGGGCTCGTGAACATCCAGGGCAACTTCCTGACGAAGGACAAGGTCGTGCGGCGCCTCGTGCGCATCCAGCCCGGCCGCGTCCTCGACGGCCGCGAGCTCGACCGCTCGAAGGAGCGCGTGCAGGGCACGCAGCTCTTCAACGATGTGCGCATCACCGTGCAGCGCCCGCGCGAGGACGAGCAGGACGCGCTCGACCTGCCGCAGGCCGCCGCGACGGACGCGGCGTCGAAGACCCCCGAGGAGAAAACCGCCGAGGAGCGCACCGCCCTCGTCCGCACCCAGGTGCGCGACATCCTCGCCGAGGTGAAGGAGCGCAACACCGGCAGCGTCAACTTCGGCGTCGGCCTCGGCACCGACTCCGGCGTCTTCGGCGAGATCAGCGTCAACCAGCGCAACTTCGACATCGACGACACCCCCGAGTCGCTCGACGAGCTGATCGCAGGCCGCGCCTTCCGCGGCGCAGGCCAGCAGTTCTCGATGGCGATCGCGCCCGGCAACGAGGTGTCGAACTTCTCGATCGACTTCCTCGAGCCGCATCTCTTCGAGACCGACTACGCGTTCCGCGTGTCGCCGTTCTACCGGCTGCGCCTCTACCAGGACTACAACGAGAACCGCGCGAGCCTGCCGCTCTCGCTCTCGCGGCGCCTCGGCGACTTCTGGACCGTGGGCGTCAACACGGCCCTCACCTGGGTCAAGCTCGACAACTTCGACCCCGACACGCCGATCGAGGTCTTCGAGGACCGCGGCCCGACGACGCTCGCGTCGGTCGGCTTCAATGTCAAGCGCACCGATGTCGACCGGCAGTTCCGCCCGAGCCGCGGCTCCGCGGTCGACTTCTCCGTCAACCAGTTCGCCAGCCTCGACTCGGTCGACCCGTTCACGGTGTTCAAGGCCGGCTACACGCAGTTCTTCACGGTCTCCGAGGACTTCCTCGGGCGCCGCTCGACGCTCCGCGTGGCGGCCGATGCCGGCTACATCGTCGGCGACGCGCCCGTCTACGAGCGCTTCTACCTCGGCGGCCGCACCTTCCGCGGCTTCCAGTTCCGCACGATCAGCCCGAAGTCGCGGGCCAACATCGACCCGCTCATCCCCCCGTCGAACGATCCGATCGGCGGCAGCTGGCTCTTCTCGCTCGGCACGCAGTACGAGCAGCCGATCTTCCAGAACTCCTTCGCGGGCGTGGCGTTCATCGACTCCGGCACCGTCACGGACCAGGTCGGATTCGACGAGTACCGCGTGTCGGTGGGCATCGGCCTGCGGCTCTACATCCCGCAGTTCGGCCCCGCCCCGCTGGCCTTCGACTTCGCCGTGCCGCTCATGAAGCAGGACACCGACGAGACCCAGGTCTTCAGCTTCTCGGCGGAAATTCCCTTCTGACGCATCCACGCCGCGTTCGGCGATGCGTCGGTGCGGAACACCTCGCGTCCACCGCGCGTCCGTACAATCCCCGCCGGCGACCGGGGCGGGCGCGAGCGGCGCCTCCCCGAGTCCAGCGACCGCTCCTGCAAGTCCGTTCACTGAGGATCACATCATGAAGTCCAACACCCTCGCAGCGTTCGCCCTCGGCTCGGCCGTCGCCATCGCGGCGTTCTTCGCCGGCAACGCCGAAGCGCGCCGCATTCCCGCGATGTTCGCGCCGCCGAGCGCGATCGGCATCGTCGACATGGCGACCGTCTTCGACAAGCTCGAGGAGAGCGCCGAGTGGGATGTCAAGATCAAGGCCCTCGAGGCGCGCGCCGGCGAGGAGATGGGCCGCCGCAAGGCCGAGCTCGACGCGCTCGCGAAGGAGCTCGAGGCGCTGAGCGACGGCGCCGAGAAGGACGCGAAGCTCGACAGCCTGCGCCTCAAGCGCCTGCAGGCCGAGCAATGGGCCGGCTTCAAGGAGCTCGAGGTCGACCGCGAGACCAGCCTCAAGTGGCAGGCCGTGTACCGATCGGTGCGCGAAGGCGCCAAGAAGCTCGCTGAAGCCGAGAAGTACGACCTCATCGTCGTCGACGACTCGCGCGTCGAGATCCGCACCCAGCGCGCGCAGAACGCGCCGAGCCTGACCCAGCAGGCGCAGTCGCAGATCTCGCAGCTCCGCGTCCTCTACGCCGGCCGCACCGTCGATGTCACCGACAAGCTGATCGTCCAGATCAACAACGCGCGCAGCCTCAAGCCTGCCGCGACCGCCAAGCCCTGACCGCGCGCCACGCGCCTCCCAACCCGCGGAACAACCGGAACCCCCGGAACCCCGGAACCCCCGGAACCCCGGAACCATCGGAACCCCCGAGCCACCCATGCCCACCCGACTCAACCACATCGTCTCGCGAGTCCTTCGCGTCGAAGTGCTTGCCGCGCTCGCGCTCGCCGCGGGCCTCGCGGTCCACTCGTTCCGCCCGCAGGCCCCTGCGGCGGATCCCTCGCGCATCGCCACCATCGACCTCGAGAAGACCTACAACTCGATCGAGCGCTTCACCGCGGCGCAGGCCACGATCAAGGCCTCGGCGGACGAGCTCGACAAGAAGGTGAAGGCGGCCGAGTCGACCGTGAAGGATCTCGAGGCCGAGCTCGAGAGCTTCCAGCCCGGTTCCGACGCGCAGGCCGCGGCGATCCAGAAGCTGCAGATCGCCGTCGGCGAGTTCCGCGCCGTGCAGGAGTTCGCGCGCGCCAAGCTCGAGCTCGAGCGCGCCCGCGCCCTCCGCGACACCTACCTCGCCATCAAGGACGCGGCGCGCCGCCTCGCCGAGCGCGACGGCTACGACTACATCCTGCTCGATGACTCGCTGCCAGAGATGGACCTGAAGAACGCGACGCAGACGATGCAGCAGATCTCGGCGCGCCGCTTCATCTTCGCCACGCCGAAGTCCGATGTGACCAACACCCTGGTCGCCTTCATGAACGACGAGTGGAAGGCGTCGAAGAGTGGCTGACGGCTCGTCTGACGCCGGCCCCGTGGGTATCCCCGTGGGTATCCCCGCGGGCCTCTCCCCCGCCGACCGCACCATCGCGGCGCTTGCCGCGCTGGTCGGCGCGAGCCTCGAGGTGCCCGCCGGGCTCGACACCGCCCGCGTGGTCGAGGGCCTGAACACCGTCGACCGCGCCGGCCCGGCGGAGATGACCTTCGTCGGAAACGGCAAGTACGCGCGCCTGCTCGAGTCGAGCACGGCGCTCGCCGCGGTCGTCTCCAGCGATGTCGAGCTCTCCCCCGCCGCGGCCGCGCGCGCGATCCTGCGCGTCAAGAACGCCGATCACGCGATGATCGCGATCCTCGAGTGCTTCGCCGAGCGCGAGCTGCTTCCGCCGCTGGGCGTCGACCGCACCGCGCGCGTCGATCCGACCGCGCGCATCGGCCAAGGCGTGCGCATCGGTTCGTTCGTCACCATCGAGCGCGGCGCCGTCATCGGCGCGGGCGCCACGCTCTTCGACGGCGTGCGCATCTACGCGGGCGCGTCGGTCGGCGACGGCAGCGTCCTCCACTCGAATGTCGTGATCCGCGAGCGCTGCTCGGTCGGCAAGCGCGTGATCCTCGCCTCGGGCGTGGCGATCGGCACCGACGGCTTCGGCTATCGCCCGAGCCCCGACGGGCGGGGCATCGCCAAGATCCCGCACATCGGCTCGGTCGAGATCGAGGACGATGTCGAGATCGGCGCCAACACCTGCGTCGACCGCGGCAAGTTCGGGGCGACCCGGATCGGCGCCGGATCCAAGATCGACAACCTCTGCCAGATCGGTCACAACTGCGAGATCGGCCGCTGCGTCGTGATCAGCGGCCTGACGGGCATCGCCGGCTCGACCAAGGTCGGCGACGGCGCGCAGATCGGCGGAGGCTGCGGAATCGCCGACCACCTGAACATCGGACGCGGGGTACGCCTCGCGGCGCGGTCGGGGGTCATGAGCGATATCCCCGATGGCGAGACCTGGGGAGGCTTTCCTGCGCAAGACATCCGTCTCGCTTTGCGGGAGGTCGCTCTCGTCCGTAAACTCCCCGAGTGGCATCGCCAGCTCAAACACCTTCTCGATCCGCCGAAGGCGCGCTGACCGCGCCCCCCGCGTCGGCCGCCAGTCCCGACCAGTCCGCGCTCTCCGCGGCGCCGCGACAGCGGACGCTCGCCCGTCCCGTCACGGTGCGCGGCAAGGGGCTCATGCTCGGCGCCGACGCCACCGTCGTGATCCAGCCGGCGCCCACGCACAGCGGCATCAGCTTCCTCCGCACCGACCTCAATCCGCCCGTCCGCATCCCCGCGACCGTCGAGCATGTCGCGCCGCGTCCGCGTCGCACCACGCTCAAGTCGGGCGATGTCACCATCGACACGATCGAGCACTGCATGTCCGCGATCGCGGGCCTCGGGATCGACAACGCCACCATCGAGATCAACGGCCCCGAGCTGCCGTGCGGCGACGGTTCGGCCGCGCTCTTCGCGGAGCCGATCCTCGAGGCGGGCATCGTCGAGCAGGACGCGCCGCGCAAGGTCTTCAAGATCCGCGAGCCGATCGTGATCGAGGAGCCCGAGGGCATGATCGCGGCGATGCCGTTCGACGCGCCCGGCATGCGGGTCGTCTACGACCTCGACTACGGCAAGCAGGGCCACCGCATCCGCCACCAGACCTTCAGCTACAACGTGGCCGGCGGCAACTACATCGAGGAGATCGCGCCGGCGCGCACCTACAGCCTGCGCGAGGAGGCCGAGGCGCTGCAGGCCGCGGGCCTGTGCAGGCATCTCACGCCGCGCGACATCCTCGTGATCGGCGACGACGGCAACCCGATCGACAACGCCTACCGCTTCGACGACGAGCCCGTGCGCCACAAGACGCTCGATGTGATCGGCGACCTGTCGCTGATCGGCGCGCCGATCCAGGGCCGCGTGCTCGCCGTGCGCTCGGGCCACGGGCTCAACCGCAAGCTCGCGATGCGCATCCGCGAGCAGATGCTCGCAGCCGACCTGCGCCGCACGGTCGTCGACGGCAAGGTGATGGACATCCGCGCCATCCAGAAGCTGATGCCCCACCGCTACCCGATGCTGCTCGTCGACCGCGTGATCGAGGTCGACGGCTCGCGCCGCGCCGTCGGCATCAAGAACGTCACGATCAACGAGCCGTACTTCCAGGGGCACTATCCGGGCACGCCGATCATGCCGGGCGTCCTCCTCGTCGAGGCGATGGCGCAGCTTGGCGGCCTGCTCCTCGCCAATGTGCTCGAGCACACGGGCAAGATCGCGGTGCTCCTCTCGATCGACCGCGTGAAGCTGCGCAAGCCGGTCGTGCCGGGCGACCAGGTCGTGCTCGAGGCGGAGAACATCCGCGCCACCGCGCGCACGGGTCACCTCAGGTGCCGCGCGATGGTCGGCGACAAGGTCGCAGCAGAGGCGGAACTCCGCTTTATGATGGTCGACCCCGACATTGAGTGAACGAGAACGATGCCCTCGATCCACCCCACCGCCGTCGTCGACCCATCCGCGATCCTCGCGGACGATGTCGTGATCGGGCCGTGGTGCGTGGTCGGGCCGAAGGTCTCGATCGGGCCGCGCACGGTGCTGCGCAACCATGTCGTCGTCGAGAGCCACACGCGCATGGGCGCCGACAATGTCGTCTACCCGTTCGCGTCGATCGGCGGCACTCCGCAGGACCGCAAGTACCGCGGCGAGGAGACCTGGTGCGAGATCGGTGACCGCAACCACATCCGCGAGCAGGTCACGATCCACCGCGGCACCGAGACGGGCGGCGGCAAGACCATCCTCGGCAACGGCAACCTCCTGATGGTCGGCGTGCACATCGCGCACGACTGCCGGCTGGCCGACGAGGTCACGATCGCGAACGCCGCGCTGCTCGCGGGCCATGTGCATGTCGGCACGGGCGCCACGATCGGCGGCAACGCCGCGTTCCATCACTTCGTCACCGTCGGCACGGCCTCGCTCGTCGGCGGCCTCGCGCGCGTCTCGAAGGATGTGCCGCCCTACCTGATCGTCGAGGGTTCGCCGGCCCGGATCCGCGGCCACAACCACATCCAGATGGTCCGCCGCGGCTCGTCCGAAGATGCCATCGAGGCGATCCGCACCTGCTACCGCCGCCTCTTCTGCGAGGCCGGCGCCACGATGACCGTTCGCATCGCCGCGCTCCGCGCCGAGTTCGCGGCGATCCAGGAAGTGCACGAGCTCTGCGACTCGCTGCAGGCAAGCGCCGCGGGCGTCCACGGCCGAGCCCTCGAGACCCTGCGGACCGACGACAAGCGCTCGGTGCCCGCCATGTGGCAGCCGAACATCCGCCCCGAAGGCGCCTCGGCCGAGCACTGATCCTTCGCAGGGGCTCCCCCCGCACCGCTGGGGCCGCATAAACCGTAGAAACCACCCGATTGGCTCAATCGGAGCGGAATCCCGACCGATAGCATCCAGCCCGGGGGTTGTCACGCTGTTGTCATGCCGCTGTCAGCCAGGGCTTCCTGAAAGGCGATCCAAATGCGCATCCTCCTCGACGAATCCGAAACCACCCTCGCCGCCAACACCGTTGGCGATGCGCTGCGGCAGGCTGCCGCCCTCGCCGGCGAACGCGGCCGCATGATCGTCGAGATCGAGGTCGACGGCATTCGCTGGTCCGAAGACGACCTGTCGACTCCCGAGACCGCGCAGCGCGGCGCGGGCGAACTCAAGCTTCTCACCGCGCATCCCGCGGAACTCCTCTGCGAGACCTTCGATCAGTCGGCCAACGCGGTCGCGGAGATCGAGGAGATCCAGCGCGAGGCCGCCAAGCACTTCCAGGGCGGTCGGACCAAGGACGGTCTCAACCAGCTGCTCGAGTCGCTGGCCCTCTGGGGTGCCGTCCAGACGGGTCTCGCGCGTGGCCTGAACATCGGCGTCCTCTCGCAGCCGGCGCTTGAGGCGCGCGGCATCGATGTCGATGGTCCGGTGAAGGTTCTGGAATCGAAGCTGCGCGAGCTCCGCGAGGCCATCATCGCCCAGGACTTCACGGCGCTCAGCGACTGCCTGATGTACGAGTTCCCCGCGGTCGCCCAGCGCGTCGCGGCGCTGCTCCGCTCGCTCGCCCGCGAGGCGGACGCGATCGTGGCCTCGTCGAAGCGTTCGTCCCGCTGATCCCCCCTCTCCCCGAACTCTTTGGTCGCCCGAAGCATGTCTTCAGCCAAGACCACCTCCCTCCAGACGCTCATGGGCAAGGCCCAGCAGGCCCTGTCGCGCAACCACTGGTTCGAGGCCGAGCGCCTCGCCGCCAAGGCGCTCGACATGGCGCGCGCCGAGGGCGACTTCAACCTGATGGCGCGCATCACCCTGCCGCTGCAGGAAGCGCGCCGCCAGCGCATGCAGATCGCCTTCGACTCGAAGAAGGTCGTCGTGCTGTCGGAGCTCCCCGGAAGCGACTTCGATCTCCAGCCGGCGTGCTACCTGATCCAGCCGCCGCTCGTCGGCGCGGACACGCGGCGCATGCGTCTCCTCGCGCTCGAGCGGGAGATTCCCGCGATGTTCCTCTGCCGCGAGCCGAAGACGCAGCTCGGGCTCTGCCCGATCGTCGCGATCGGCCAGGTCACGATCCGCACGCGGATCGACCCGCCGCGCACTTGGGAGAAGCCGACGCTGTCGTGGTACATCGAGGCGTGCGAGCAGCTCGGCGACGCCGCGATCGAGACGCTCGATCGCATGGCCGACACCGCGCGCCAGGTCGACGGGCTCCTCGAGCGGCTCGACGCGATGCCCGACCACGAGAAGCTGCACCAGGCGCTCGCCGAGGTCTGCAAGGAGGCCGCGCAGGCCTACGCAGGCCTCACGCCGCCGCCACGAGCGGCCGTGCGCGGACGCGCAGGCGAGGCGATCGCGCAAGGTCCCGACGCGGCCGAGGCTGAGTAGTCGCGGCTGAGTAGTCGCGGCTGAGTCGTCGCGGCTGAGTCGTCGCGAGGGTGAGTCATCGCGAGGGTGAGTCATCGCGAGGGTGAGTCATCGCGAGGGTGAGTCATCGCGAGGGTGAGTCATCGCGAAGCGCACTCTGTGCACTCTCGCCTGCACGGCCCGGTCCTGCGTCAACCCCAGTTCAGACCTTCGTGCAGCGAGTTGAAGTTCTCGCATCCCGTGGCCGCGACGGCGACCATGTCCTCGACGCGGATGCCGCCGATCCCGAGCGCGTAGAGCCCGGGCTCGACCGTCAGCACATCGCCTTCGACGAGCGCCGGGCCCTTGAGCGCAAGGAGCGGCGGCTCGTGCACCTCGAGGCCGATGCCGTGGCCCGTGCCGTGGCTGATGACGGGCACGCGCTGCTCGGCGGGCTGGCCTGACGAGAAGCCGCTTTCGCGCAGCGACGCGAGCGTGGCGCCGTGAACGGCGTCGCCCGTCACGCCGGGGCGGATCGCCGCGGTCGCCGCGTGCTTGGCGCGCACCACGGCCGCGTGCATCGCTGCGACTTCGCGCGGGACCGCGCCGTGCACCACGGTGCGCGTCATGTCGCCGTTGTAGAGCGTCTTTCGGTTGCGCGGGAAGATGTCGACGATCACGGGCTCGCCCGTGCGGAGGATGCCGTGTCCATGGTCGTGGCAGTCGGCGCCTTGCGGGCCGCATGCGACGATCGACTCGGGGTTGTGGTAGCCCTGCTCGAGGAGATGGATGTCGATGATCGCGCGCAGGCGCTCGGCCGTGAGCGGCGCGCCCGCGTGGACGAGCGTGCCGTCGGCGGCGGCTGACGCGCGCGCGACGGTCTCGCAGGCGAGCTTCATCGCGCCTTCGGTGACGCGCTGCGCCTCGCGCAGCCAGTCGAGTTCCTGCGCGTCCTTCGCGCGGCGCTCGAGCACGCCGAGGTCGGGCTCGCAGTCGACCGCGATGCCGGCCGCGCGCATGAAGTGGGCGTAGATCAACGGAAGCGAGCGGTCGGCGCGCACCGTCGCGATGCCGCGGCGGCGCAGGCACTCGGCCACCGACTGCGCGGTGGCGGTCTCACGGTCGCCCGAGAGGCCGCCGGCGGGCTCGAAGTCCGCAGGGCAATGCACGGTGTCGGCGCGGGCGTGGCGCCGCGCGCGGTCCATCTCGATGTCGCGGATGATGAGGAGCCGCTCGGCCGTGCCGTCCGTGCGCGGCACGAGAAGCAGCGCGGCCGGGTCGCCCACCTTGAAGCGGATGGCCCGGTAGAGCGAGAGGTTCGTCGCGGGAATTCCCGCCATCACGGTCGCGGTCGCGGTCGGCATCGACGCAATGTACCGCGCGCATGGGCGGCGTCAGGGGTCGCGCAGGAGGAGGTCGATCTCGGGGTGCTCGCCGACCCAATGGACGCGCTCGGCGGGATGCTCGAGCAACGCGGCCACGATGCGCATCTCGTTGGCGGCGACGGCGCGGCGCACGGGGGCGCTCTCGCGCAGGAGCGCCTCGATGGTCGAGAACGCGCGCAGCTCGGCGTGCGTCCAGGCGGAAGTCAGCTGCGCAAGCTGGGACTGGAGCGGCTCGATCGCGACGATGAGCTTGATCGGATGCGCCTCCGCGTGCGCCGCGGCGTCGCGGATCGAATCGACGACGATCATCTCGTGGTGACCACGCGAGAAGATGTCCGGCGTGACGGCGATGGGGCCGGGCTCGAACAGCGCGAGGGCGAACGGCTTCTGCGGAAACGAGTGCGAATCGTGGGCGGAGCCGAGCGGCCAGCGCGCCGCGCCCGACGCGAGGCGCTCGATGTGGCGGTGGTTGCCGGCGATCAACGCGGCGAGTGCTGAAGTTGGATCGGAGGGGTGCGGCTGCATAAGACTCACGGCCGGGGCTACGACCCGAGTCGAGAAGCATGAAGCAAATCCCTGCGCCGCGTGGTCGGGCGAACACCCCATTCACCGCGTTCTGTCGAAGACTCGGGTGTCATGCCCCCCAGATCGGGGGGGTGTGTGGCGCCATCAACTCGTCGACCCGATCAGGATCGCGTGAGCCTGCGGAACTTGAGGCGATGCGGCTGCAGCGCGTCTTCGCCGAAGCGCTTGCGGCGCTCCTCCTCGTAGCTCGCCCAGTTTCCGGTGTGGAAGTGGATCTTCGCGTCGCCTTCGAACGCGATGATGTGCGTCGCGAGGCGGTCGAGGAACCAGCGGTCGTGGCTGATGATGACGGCGGTGCCCGCGAAGTTCTCGAGC
>CAIXEV010000168.1 GCA_903918555.1 uncultured bacterium
ACATCTATGCCCAGGTGATCGACGACGCGACCGGCCGCACGCTCGCCTCCGCCTCCACTAAGGAGGAGGGTCTCGGCAAGTCGCTGAAGACCGGCGCGGATGTCGGCGCCGCGAAGGCCGTCGGCGTGCTGATCGCCGAGCGCGCCATCGCTGCCGGCGTCAAGGAAGTGGTCTTCGACCGCGGCGGCTACATGTTCCACGGCCGCGTCAAGGCGCTCGCCGATGCAGCCCGCGAAGGCGGGCTGTCGTTCTGAGTTATCGAGGAGAATACTGATGGCAAGGACGCCAGGCGAAGGCGGCGAGTCCCGGCGCCGTGGACAGCGCGAGGGCGGCGGGTCCCGCGAGGACCGCGAGCAGGGCGAGCTGATAGAGAAGCTCGTCGCGATCAACCGCGTCGCCAAGGTCGTGAAGGGCGGCCGGCGATTCGGCTTCGCGGCGATCGTCGTCGTCGGCGACGGCAAGGGCCGCTCGGGCTACGGCACGGGGAAGGCCCGCGAGGTCCCGGAGGCGATCCGCAAGGCAACTGACCAGGCGAAGCGCGCGATGATCCGCATCCCGCTGCGCGAGGGCAGGACCCTGCACCACGACGTCCATGGCCATTTCGGCTCGGGCAAGGTGGTTCTGCGCCCGGCGAAGCCCGGCACGGGGATCATCGCGGGCGGCCCGATGCGCGCCGTCTTCGAGACCATCGGGTTGCACGACGTGGTGGCCAAGTCGGTGGGCTCGTCGAACCCGCACAACATGATCAAGGCTACCTTCGTGGCTCTGACCGAGATGCAGAACCCGCGCGTCGTCGCCGCCAAGCGCGGCAAGAAGGTCGCCGACATCGTCGGGCGCCGCGAAGGCGCAGACGCGACCCGGGAGTGAGCAACATGGCCGGCGACAACAAGAAGACCATCAAGGTGACCCAGGTCGGGAGCCCGATCGCGCGCCGCGCGTACCAGCGTGCGACGCTGATCGGCCTCGGCCTGAACAAGCTGAACCGCCAGCGCGTGCTGGAGGACACCCCCGCGGTGCGCGGCATGATCGCGCGCGTGCATCATCTCCTGCGAGTCGAGGAAGGCGCCTGACACAGGCGTCCCCGGCAACGCTTCGCGACGAAGGGAACGAGCCATGAAGCTCAATGAAATCCGCGACAAGCACGGCTCGCGTACCCGCCGGCTCCGCGTCGGCCGCGGCATCGGTTCGGGCGTTGGCAAGACCTCGGGACGCGGTGGCAAGGGCCAGACCGCGCGCTCGGGCGTGTCGCTCAACGGCTTCGAGGGTGGCCAGACGCCGCTCTATCGCCGCATGCCGAAGCGTGGCTTCCGCAATACCGCCTTCCAGCTCGACTTCGCGGAGGTCAACCTCGACCAGATCGCGAAGGCGATCGCGGCCGGCAAGCTCCAGGCAGGCGCCACGATCAACGCCGCCTCGCTGGTTGGCTCGGGCATCCTGCGCCGCAGCCTCGATGGCGTGCGGCTGCTCGGCAACGGGGCCGATTCCTTCGCGCAGAAGATCGCGATCGAGGTCGTGGGCGCCTCCAAGGCCGCCATCGCCGCGGTCGAGAAGGCCGGTGGCACGG
>CAIXEV010000169.1 GCA_903918555.1 uncultured bacterium
CGGCCGACACCGTGCCGACCGGCGGCACGAGCGACTACGGCCCCGAGATGCTCCACGCGGCCGCGCAGGGGAAGCCCTACGCCTGCTTCGTTCGCCCCGACGCGCGCATCCCGTTCATGACGATGCCCGACGCCGTGCGCTCGCTCATCGAGCTTTCCGAGGCGCCGCGCGAGAAGCTCTCGCGCCTCGTCTACAACATCTCGGCGTTCGCGCCGAGCGCCGCCGAGATCGCGGACAAGGTGCGCGAGTTCTTCCCGAAGGCGGAGATCTCCTTCGCGCCGACGATCGAGCGCCAGAAGATCGTCGACAGCTGGCCCGAGGATTGCGACGACAGCGCCGCGCGACGCGACTGGGGCTGGAAGCCCGAGCACGGGTTCCACGAGGCGTTCGCGAACTACCTCGTTCCGAAGATCAAGGCGCGCTACGGCGGCTGAGCGCGGCTCGACGGCACGCAGAGGCGGGGACGCGCGATGATCGATCCGGTCATCATCATTCCGGTCGCGGGCGGAGCCGTGGCGTTCCTGCTCGGCTATCTCTCGATGCGCATGGCGCGCAAGCGGCGCCACATCCTCGAGACGCCCACATCCAAGGCCGCCGGCGTCTTCATCGGCGATGTCGAGCTGAAGGGCACGGCCGAGAGCGCGGGGCCGCTCGTCAGCTACCTCGCGGAGTCGCGTTGCGTCCAGTACTCGTGGAGCGTCGCGGAGCACTGGCGCCGCACGCGCGTCGAGAGCTACACCGATTCGAAGGGCAACCGCCGCACGCGCACCGTCGTCGAGACGGGCTGGGACACCGTCGCCTCGGGCGGCGAGCGGATCCCGTTCTATCTGCTCGACGATTCGGGCTACATCCTGATCCGTCCCGAGGGGATGCAGGTCGAGGGAATCGAGGTCTTCGGCTCCGAGTGCTCGCGGGGGCATCCGCTCTACTACGGCAAGGGGCCGGGCGGAAGCGTGTCGGGGTCGACCGGCCGTCGCCGCTTCACCGAGAACGCGATTCCCGTCCGCGCGTCGATCTTCGTGATGGGCGCCGCGCGCGAGCGCTCCGACATCGTGGCCGCCGAGATCGCCCACAGCCCGCAGGCGCGGTTCTCGATGGTCACGATGGAGACCGAGGAGTCCGTTGCGGGCGGATACACAGCGAAGGCGTGGGTGGCGGGCGTGTTCGGCGCCGTCTTCGCGATCGCGGGCCTCTTGATCTACACGGCGACGCTCGGGGTGCGCGACATGCAGCTCGTGCTGTGGGGCGTCGTCGCGTTCGCGGGCTATCTCGCGCTGCTCTCGTTCCTCTGGTCGGTGATGACCTACAACGCGCTTCGCATGCTGCGCGAGCGCGTGCGCCGCGGATGGTCGAACATCGATGTCGAGCTCAAGCGGCGCGCGGACCTGATTCCGAACCTCGCGGAGACGGTGAAGGGCGTGCGCGGCCACGAGGCCGAGACGCAGCGGGTCCTCGCGCTGATGCGGGCGCAGATCGTGATTCCGCCGAGCGCGGCGCGCGACGGCGTCGCGACGATCCAGGGAATCGCGCCGGCGGTCGTCGCGCTCGCCGAGAGCTATCCGCAGCTCAAGGCGAGCGAGAACTTCCTCGCGCTGCAGCGGGAGCTCTCGCGCACCGAGTCGCGCATCGCTCTGGCGCGCACCTACTACAACGGCATGGTGACTTCGTTCAACGGCCGCATCGCGGTGGTTCCCAACAGCCTTCTCGCGGCGGTCGGCGGGCTTCGGCCGTTTGCGTTCTTCGAGGCGAAGGGCCTCGAGCGCGAGGCGGTCAAGGTCGACTTCGCGCGGTAGGGCGGGCGCGCGGGAATCCGTGCGTCCCGTGTTGACTAGTCAGACTAGTCAGATATCATGTGCTCCATGATCGCGCGCTCCGTCACGCTCACCGAGGCCAAGGCCAAGCTCTCCGAACTGCTCGATGCGGTCGAGCGGGGCGAGGAGATCATCATCGTGCGCCATGGCGAGCGGATCGCGCGCCTGCGCGCCTATGCGTCCGACGAGTCTTCCGACGCGGCCAGCGGAGAATGCTCGGCATCGGAGCGGTTCAGGCAGGTTCGCGATGCGTGCGCTGGCGATCGCGCGGTGCTGGCTGAGGTCTTTCGCCGTGAACGGCGGCCGCTGACGGCGACGCAACTCAAGACGATGGCGCGCGAGGGGCTTGGCGATGGTGGGGTCGTGGAGCTGGCGGTTGGACCGAAGGGCTCGGCTTCAGCACGCAAGGGCGCTCGCCGTGGTCGCTCCGGAGGCAGTGGCGGTGGAGGATCCCGCTGATGGTGGTGGTTGATTCGTCCGCCGTGCTTGCGGTCCTCTTCGGCGAGGCGGAAGCGCCGACGGTGCTTCGCGCGCTTGCAGCTGCGGGTGGGAGCGGCGTGTCGGCCCCCGACTTCCTCGCCGTCGAGGTGGCGAACTCGCTGATCCAGGCTCGCCGCAAGGCGAGGCGACTCAAGATCGCGGCAGCGCCATCGACGCTCCTTGGCTGCCCAGAAGACCGCTTCGCCGAATTGCTGCGCGCGCGGATCGAGGCGCTTGGGCTTGTGCTCGAACCCTTTCCCGGCGGAACCAGATTCGATCGCGTGTGTGCGCTCGCGGATGCGCTCGGACTGACGACCTACGATGCGCTCTACCTCGCCCTCGCAGAGAGCCAAAGGGCGTCGCTGATGACGCTCGACGCAGCCCTGATCGCCGCCGCTCCGGCGGTCGGGGTGAAGCTTACGGCGGGGCGACCGTAGGCTTCGCAGGCGCGCCAAGCCCCGGGTCGGGACCTTTCTTCCGCGCCTTTCCGCTGAAACCAACCGTGTAGACTCTTCCCATGACGACGATGTCCGCCCCGACCTTCCCTTCGCGCACCCAGCAGATCCTCGAGACCCTTCGTCAGAACGGGCAGCTGAAGCACCTGCAGACGATCGAAGGCCCGATGGACGCGACCGTGAGGCTGAAGGGCTACGGCGAGGTCGCGTGCTTCTGCTCAAACAATTACCTCGGCCTCGCGAACCATCCGGAGGTCGTGGAAGCTGGTGTCGCCGGTCTGCGGCGTTACGGCGCCGGTACAGCGAGTGTCCGCTTTATCTGCGGCACGTTTGAGTGCCATCACACGCTCGAAGCGCGCATCGCTGACTTTTACGGGGTTGAGGCGTCCTACACGTTCACGAGTTGTTGGAATGCCAACGAGGCGATCTTTCCGACGCTTCGTGAGCCAGGTGACATGATCATTTCCGACGAGTTCAATCACG
>CAIXEV010000170.1 GCA_903918555.1 uncultured bacterium
CGTTGCGCGGGCGGAAGTCGCGCGCGGCGCGGCGATCGCCGTGGCGCACACGGCGGGCGCGCAGCCGCTCGCGGCGTGGACCGCGGGCCTCGCACCCGCGGCGCCGCGCACGGTGTTCATCGGCCCTGAAGGCGGGTTCGAGGACGCCGAGATCGCGGAACTCCGCGCGATCGGCGCGGCGACCGTGTCGCTCGGCCCATGCGTGATGCGCGTCGAGCTTGCGGCGATCGCCGCGAGCGTGCTGCTACGCGCGCCGCTCTCACGGTGACAGCGCGCCGTTCTCGAGGACAAGCGTGCGCGTCGCCACGCGTTCGGCGAACGGCAGATCGTGCGTGACGACGACCGACGCGATGCCAGCGGCCGACAGCTCGGCGAGCGTGCGAACGGTGTCGCGCGTCGCGTCGGGGTCGAGCGCGCTCGTCGGCTCGTCGAGCTGCAGGACGCGCGGCTCGAGCGCGAGCGCGCGCGCGATCGCCACGCGCTGCTGCTGGCCGCCCGAGAGTTCGTGCGGCATCGCGTCGGCGCGATCGATGTCGACCGCTGCGAGCGCGCGGCGTGCGCGCGCGGCGGGATCCGAAAGCCCCTGCAATCGCGGCGCAAGCGACACATTGTCGAGAACCGAGAGATGCGGGAACAGCGCGCCCTGCTGGAGCACGAGCCCGATGCCGTCGCCGCGCACCTTGCCGGCGTCGAGACCGTCGAGCCCGGCGAGGATGCGCAGCAAGGTCGACTTGCCGGATCCATTCGCGCCGAGGATGACCACGCGCTCGCCCGCCTCGACAGAGAGATCCGCGCCACGCAGCACCGCGCGTCCGCCGCGCGTCGCGGTCACGCCACTGGCCTCGAGAAGCGGCTTCGTCATCGCGCTCATGCGCGCGCTCCCTTCGCGTGCGTCGGCGTCGTCGCGAACCCACGCGCGCGCAGGCGCCTTTCGAGCCAGTTGCCGAACAGGTCGCCCGCGATCGAGAGGACGAGATACACCGTCGCCGCGATCACGAGCATCTCGGGCACGGTGAACCGCGCCTTGCCGATCCCGAGGCAGACGGCGAGCAGGTCGGAAACGCCGATCACGCTGACGAGGCAGCTGTCCTTGATGAGGCTGTTGAGGTCGTTGACGATTCCCGGCATCGCGATGCGCACGCCTTGCGGCACGATCACATGCCGGATCGCCTGGCCGCGCGTGAGGCCGAGCGCGCGGGCCGCGTCCCACTGGATGCGCGGGACGGCCTCGATGCCTCCGCGATGGACCTCGGCCTCGTACGCCGCATAGTTGGCCGCGAGGCAGAGCGCGCCGACGAAGAGCGGCGGGAAGGTCAGGAACGCGGTGCCGCCGACGAGGTCGAGCAGCGACTGCAGCGCGGCCGGGCTGACGGCGTGGATCCACTGACCGAGCACCGGCAGCGAGAAGTACACGAGGAAGATCTGCACCAGGAGCGGCGTGCCGCGCACGACCGTGATGTAGGCGACCGCCGCGGACGAGATCCACGCGCGCGGCGAAATGCGGCCGAGCGCGAGGAAGAGCCCCGCGATCGTCGCAAGCGGCATGGCGATCGCGGTGAGAAGCACCGTGATGAGCGCGCCCTCCGCGACCGCGGCCGCGGTGGTGCGGGCCGCGGACTTCGGGGCGTCGGCGGCGGCGGCATCGCCATCGGCATCGCCATCGACTTCGGCCGCCTTCTCGGCGCCATCAAGCGACGGACCGCGCGCCTCGGGCTTCATCGTCTGCGCGGCGCCCTTCGTGGTTCCGATCGCGAGTTGCGAGTCGTCCCAGAGCCCCCAGCGCTCCAGGATCTCGCCAAGCGAGCCATCCGCCTGCATCGCGCGCAGCGCCTGGTCGACCTCGCGCGCGAAGGCCTCGTCGCCCTTGCGCGTCACGGCAGCGTAGACGCCGTGCGCAAACGGTTCGCCCGTGCGCGCGAGCGTCGGATCGGCGGCGGTGTAGTACGCGGCGATGATCGACTCGGCGAGCGCCGCGTCGGCGCGTCCGAGCCGAACCTCGGCATACGGCGCAAGGCTGTCGTCGTACTGCAGGATCGCGTGTCTGGAAATCCGGCCTCGCGCAGCACATCGACCGCGGCCGAGCCGTTGAGCACGGCGACGCGCTTGCCCGCGAGATCGGCAAGCGACGACACGCGCGCGGCGTCCGCGGCGCGCACCACGATCTGCTGCCCGTACCGGAAGTACGGAACGCTGAAACGCGCGACCGCCGCGCGATCCTCGGTCACCTCGAAGCCATTCATCAGGATGTCGCAGCGCTTCGCCTCGAGCGCGTCGAAGAGCGCGAGCCAGTCGGCGCGCTCAAGCGCAGGCGTGCGGCCGAGCCGCTTCGCGAGCGCGTCCATGATGTCGACCTCGAAGCCGATGACGCGCGACGGATCGTTCGGGTCGAAGAAGGCGAACGGCGCGCCACCCGAGGGATCGCCGCCCCAGCGGAGCTCGGGCCCCTGCTGCGCCGCGGCGGCCCCGACGGCGGCGAGCGCCAGCATGCAGGCGACGACCGCGCGACAGGCGCCGGAGCACCACGCGGACTTCACGAGGCGCCCACCGAGCTTGCAGCGCAGCGCGCGCACGCCGCGTCGCCGCAGGGCTCCATGTGCGCGGTGGCCGTGCCTTCGCCGACCGCCGCGAGCACCTCGCGCTCGATCGCGCTCGCGATGTCGTGGGATTCGGCCACCGTCATCGTGCGCGGCACGCGCAGGTGCATGTCGACGAAGTGGATGCGCCCCTGATGACGGTGGCGCACCGAGGCGTACGAGCAGATCGCCGGATCGCTCGCGCCCGCGCGATGCGACTCGAGCACGGCCACGATGCGCGCGTGATCCTCCTTGTCGGAGAGACCGATGATCGACGAAACGCCCTTGAGCGCCATGCGCGTGCCGACGACCGCAAGCAGCGCGCCGACCCCGAACGCGACGGCGGTGTCGATCCACATCTGGCCCGTCACCTTCACGAGCACGAGCCCCGTGAGCACGGCGAGCGTCGTCCAGAGGTCGGAGAGGAGATGCCTGCCGTCGCCCTCGAGCGCCGCCGAGCCGACCGAGCGCCCGATGCGGAGCAGCAGGAACCCCGTCACGCCGTTCAGCACCGCGCTCGCGAGCACCAGCACGAAGCCGATGTCGATGTCGGCGATCGCCTCGCGTCCGCGCACGACCGTGCCGACGCAGTGGGTGAGGATCACGAGCCCGGCCGCCGCGACCAGCACGCCTTCGGCCAGCGCGCTCACGAACTCCATCGGCCCGTGGCCGTACGGGTGGTCCTCGTCCGGCGGACGCTCGGCGTAGGAGATCGCGAGGAACGCGCCGACCGACGCGATGATGTTGACGATGCTCTCGAGCGCGTCGGAGAAGACGGCGTCGGATCCGGTGAGGAGCCAGCCCGTCGTCTTGAGGCCAAAGCCCGCGAATCCGACCGCGATCGCCCACTGCGCTGCACGGCGCGCGCGGCGGGAGACGGTTGGATCCGGGGCCCTGGTGACCATGTCGGGAAGGTATCCGATCCGACTCGGATGCTGCGGTTACGCGGCCGCCTCCGTCACGATCGCGCGCTCGAGGATCGCCCATCCCGTCGGCCTGAAGAGCGGGAAGCGCCCCATCGTGCCGACGAGCACGCGCACATCCTCGGCGTCGAGCGTCCAGGTCAGCCCTTCGTCGCTCGGCGAGTGACCGACGCGCTGGCGACGGAACCACTCGAGCGTGAACGCGCGCTCGCGCAGCGGCCACAGGTTGAGGTGGTCGGCGATCTCCGCGGCCTTGTTGGTGCAGATCGCGATGGCCTGCTCGAAGTCGCTCCGCTCGCTGCCGATCCACCGGGTTTCGTCGTCGGGGCACTGGCCCGCGCGCATGGCGATGTTGGCGCCGAACACGCTCCACCAGCCCCAGCTCTCGAGAAGGTGCGGCGTGGCCGGCGCCGCGAGATCGATCGCGTCGTCGAGACGCGTCACGATCTCGCTGATCCCGTCCTCGGCGTCGAGCCGCCCCGCCGCGACCTTGGCCTCGATCAGCCCGCCCTTCGCGGTGTTGGCGAGACCGAGGTACTGCGGGTCGTCGTATTCCTGCGCCAGCTCTGCGTAGAGCCGCTCCGCCTCGGCGAGATCGCGGCCGGCGTCCTCGGCCATCTGCACGAACTCGGCGCGCGAGCCGCAGCGGCCGAGCGCGCGACGCCTGCTGTGCCCGCGAATCGCGAGGCTGAACGCCCGCGCCACGCACCGCAGCCGGCCGCGCGGCGGCGCTGCGGCGAAGCGCTCGACGAGCCCGCTGCTGATCCACTCCGATTCATGCAGGTTCCACAGCGAATAGTGGGCGTTCGCGAGGTTGACGAGCAGCATCAGCTGGAGATCCGGGCTGATGCGCTCCTCGGCGAGCCCTTCCTGCACGCAGCGCAACACGCGCGGATAGCGGCCGAAGCCGTCGTAGACGCCCGCGAGGCGGTTCGCTGCGACCGCGCGCTCGTGCGCGGTTCCCGCCACGCGGCGCATGGCGCGCGCAACGCCCTCCATCTCGTGGAAATCGCCCGCGCGGTGCGCCATCTGCGCGCGCTCGTCGAGCTCGGCGAACGCGAATCCCTCGAACGCGCATTCTTCGAGCGTGCATCCGCCCGCGGACAATGCCCCCGCGGACAATCCACCAGCGGCCTCCTCGTGCACGGATGCATCCGGGTCGGTCAGGCTCTCCGCCACCTCGCCCGTCTCCCACTCGAGCGCAACCGCAAGCCGCTCGATGAGGTCGAGCTTCGGGTTGCCCGTCAGCGGAACCGCCCGCGACGGCTCGCGTCCGAGCGCCGTCGCCAGCTGCGTGCCCGTCCATCCGCGATAGACCTTCGCAAGCGCCATCATGCGACCGATCCGTTCCTTCCTCGCTTCTTCCGTCAGCATCGTGTGCTCCTTTCTCGGCGGGCGTGACTCGCCGCGCCGCGATGAAGGAGAAGATGCACGATCGCGGAGGCCACGCCGCGTGGCATGACGCGCGCCCAACGGTTTCACGGCGATTTGCACCAAGATCGATGCGGCCGCGCCTCGCCGACGCTCGAAACGCGCCCGCCGCGACGCCTTTCACCACTCATCCACAACGCGTGCACGCGTCACTTCGCGCCGACGCGCTCGAGCGCCGCATGCGCAACGACGGCCGCGCCCGCGCCCGACACCGTCACGCGCGCAGGCTCCTTCGCGAACGAAAGCCCGGCGACGCGCGCGCCATCGAGGAGCGCGGCGCCCTTGCCCTCAATCCAAACCAGTTCGATCCATACCGGTTCGAGCCGGACAGGCTCGCGCGCGCTCGGCGTCGCAACCGCTGCGTCGGGCGCCTTCTTCGGCGCGAACTCGATCTCGGCGAGCACCTCGCCGTCGGCCGCGACGACCTGCGCCTTGCCCGAACCCGTGACGCTTGCGCGCCATCCACGCGCGCCCGGCGGCAGCGCGCAGTTCCACGCCGGCGACGCGGCGCCCTTCTCGGCCGCGGCGGCGCCGTCGCGCCACGCGTGCGCGCCGAGATCCTCGAACGCAGGCGCGCGGAACGCGACCTCGCACGCCTTGCCGCCGTGCACCTGGAACGCGAGCAGCCCCGAGACGATCCCGTCGTACCACTCCGCGCACGCGACGCCGTTCACGCGCGTGCGGACGCGCGGGCCGATGCACTCGATCTCGTAGCGGTTCCATTCGCCGAGCTTGAACGCGGCCATCGCGGCGGGGTTGTCCTTGAGCGGCGCGAGCCATCCGCGGCCGCGCTCGTCGTAGACACCGCCCGACCAGCGGCGCTCGGTCGGGTCGACCTCGATCTGCAGGCCGCCGATCGCACCGTCCTTCTCGGCCGAGCGGATCTGGATGCCGGAGTTCATGCCCTCGCCCTTCGGAAACTCGGCGGAAGCAAGGCGAACATCGACCGCGAGACGGAAGTCGCGCACCTCGCGCGGGCTCGTGAGAAACCCGTTGCGCTCGATCGGCCCGTTCCCGACGAGCGTCGGCCCGACGCCGCCGTTCGCCGGCGGAAGAAGCTCGAACTTCGCGGCGCCGCCGACCACGCGCCACTCCTTGAACGGCATCGCGTCGAAGAGCGGCACGGCGTCGAAGAGCGGCACGGCGTCGAAGAGCGGCACGGCGTCGCGCGCGGCGGCTCCGCCCGTGAGGAGCAGGAAGATCGATGCAGGCGCGAGCGTGCGCGCGAGGGTCACTTGCATCCGCGCATCGAAACGCGCGAGGTTCGACGCGTCAAGCGCCGCGCGGCGGTTTCGCGTGAAAACGCTTGCGCTCGAGTGCGAGACCTGCGAGTCTTCTCGCATGACGATCGACCCGACGCGCCGCGACTTCGTCCGCACCTCGGCAGCGACCGCTGCGTTCGTCGCGTTTGGCGCGGGGTGCGCCGCGACGGCGAAATCATCGGGTGGGAGCGCGCCCGCGCCCGCTCCAGCGCTTCCGCCCGCGAAGCCGCTTGCGCCCGGCACGCTGCGCCTCGGCATGATCGGCTTCGGCGTGCGTGCGCGCGAGCTGCACGGCGGCTTCCTCGACGATGACCGCGCCGCGATCGTCGCCGTCGCCGATGTCGCGGCCGCGCGCGCGGCCGAAGGCGTGCGGCTCGTGAACGCGCGGCGCGGCGAGGGCGCGTGCAAGGTCGCGGCGAACTGGCACGCGATCGTCGCCGACCCGTCGATCGACGCCGTCATCATCTCGACCCCCGACCACTGGCACGCCGAACCCGCGATCGCGGCCGCGCTCGCCGGCAAGCATGTCTACTGCGAGAAGCCGCTGTCGCTGACGATCGCCGAAGGCCGCGCCATCGCAAACGCCGCGCGCGCCTCGTGCGTCGTGTTCCAGACGGGTTCGCAGCAGCGCAGCGAGTTCGGCCACCACTTCGTGCGCGCGGCCGAGGCGGTGCGCAACGGGCGCATCGGAAGGGTCACGCGCATCACGATCGGCGTCGGCGAACCGCCGGTTCCGTGCGACCTGCCCGCAGAGCCGCTGCCCGGCGGCATCGACTGGGACGCGTGGCTCGGCCAAGCGCCGATGCGCCCATTCAATCACGAGCTCTGCCCGGTCGGCATGCACAACCACTATCCGAAGTGGCGCAACTACAGCGAGTACTGCAACGGCGGCCTCGCCGACATGGGCGCGCACCACTTCGACATCGCGCAGTGGGCGCTCGAGATGGACGATTCCGGCCCGCGCGAGGTGATTCCGCCGGCAAACGGCGCCAAGACGGGGCTGCGCTTCGTCTACGCGAACGGCGTCGAGATGATCCACGGCGGCCCCACCGACTGCACCTTCCAAGGCCCGCTCGGCACGATCGAGTGTTCGCGCGGCCATGTGCGCGCGTACCGCGGCGTCGACCGCGCCGCGCCCGACGCGCCCGAGCTGCTCGCGCCGCCTGCGGCCGGCGAGCGCGCGCTGCCGCGCTACCGCTCGCACATCGCGGATTTCCTCGACGCGATCCGCGAAGGCCGCCAGCCGATCGCCCCCGCCGAGGTCGGTCACCGCACCGCGACGATCTGCCAGCTCTGCAACATCGGCTACGAAGTCGGCAAGCCGCTGACCTGGGACCCCGTCGCCGAGCGCTTCACGGGCGCAAACGCCGCGGCGGGCAACGCGCTCCTCGCGCGGCCGCGCCGGCGTCACGCCTGAACGCACGCGGGACGGCCGCGGAACGCACGCGGCCCAGTCGCGCTTCGCCCGCCGCGCTGTTCTCGGAAGCACGCCGGCGGCGGCACGCGGCGTCGGCGTACCCTGTCGAAGGCACTCGAGCGCGCTTCCGCGGGATTCTTCGGCGCGAGCGCGCGATTTCCATGCCCGCCGTGCGAATCTGCGATGGACTGAGCAAGTCTCGCCCCGAACATCGACCACGACTGGAGTCGTCATGCTGGAATGCGCCGCCTCGTCTCGCCGACTGACCCAGACCCTGCTGTTCGCGGCGGCTTGTTGCATCGGATCACCCGCGCTTGCGCAACACGCTGAGGGCGTTCGATCGGACACGCCTTCACGCGTTGACGGAAGCGCAGGCTCGCTGACGATCCCCCCGGGGGTCACCTCGTTCGAGCAACGCGACGCGAGCGAGCCCAGGAAGCCCGCGCGCCCGGACCCATCGGCGCCGTCGCCTGCGCCCAAGCTGATCGACCGCCTTCGCGGATTCCGGCTTGATCTCCCTGCCCGCGACGCCGCGAAGCGCCCGGCGGCCGAGACGCCGTCGATGCGCCGAGGCGCCGTCGCGGAGTGGCCGCACCTTGGCGGAAACGCCCAGCGCAACGGCCGCACGACGGGCCTCGGGCCCAGCGCCGCGCAGCAGCTTTGGTCGAACAGCTCCGACGACTCGATCATCGCCTACCTCCCCGCCATCTCGGGCGGACGCGTCTTCACGATCCGCCAGTCCGGCTTCCCCGGCACCGCGGCGAACGACGCGCTCGTCGCGCTCGACCTCGAGACCGGCGCGGTGCTCTGGCGCAAATCGGTTCCGTACTCCGGCGATCCATCGACCTCCTGGATCGCCTTCGTCCTCGGAGCGAAGGACGGACTCGTCTTCACCGCGCGCAGCGGCAGCGGGCGGACGACGCCGATCTACGCACACAGCGAGGCGACGGGGGAGATCGTCTGGACCTCGCAGTTCCTCACCGCCGGCGAGTCGAACGACGGCATCGTGTTCGCATCGAACGGCGATCTCATCGTCACCGACTATCTGAAGATCGCGCGGCTGCGGGCGGCGGACGGAACGACCGTGTGGTCGCGGGCGCGCATCTGTTCCGTCAGCGGAAACTGCGGCGCCGCGATCGGCCCGGACGGCCTGTTTCTCGCGGTGCCGGTCCCGGGGGTCGGCCTCACGATCTCGAAGTACGACCTCGACACGGGCGCGCTGCTCTACATCTCGGCGCCGATGCCGGGCTTGACGGTGCAGAACGCTCCCTTCCTCTCGCCCGACGGGCGCACGGTCTATCTCGCGCGGTCGCAGAACAACACCTCGGTCGACAAGCTCTACGCCTTCGAGGACACGGGCGAGGCGTTCGCGCTGCGCTGGAGCCGCCCGATCCGATGGACGACCTCGCACGAGCACGGCGTCGCCGACGACGGCTCGATCTACACCTTCCTGCCGAGCAACGAGTTCGTGCGCCTCGACGCCGCGACGGGCAATGTGGTTGCGAACGCGGGCGTGCTGCTCTCGCAGGGCGCGCTCGTCTCGCCGCGCACCGCCATCGCCGCGAACGGAACGGTCTTCGTCTCGAACGGATGGGCGAACACGCCCGACCTCGACGGACGGATCTGGGCGTTCGACGCAAACCTCACCACCAGTCTCTTCACGCTTCAGCTCGACCGCCAGAACGCGGGCGGCCCGTCGCTCGGCGGATCCGGCACGCTCGTCGTGGCGGACCGCGCGGGAGTCCGCGCGTATCGAACCCCCGCCCCCGCGTGCCCGGCCGACCTCAACGGCGACGGCGCGGTGAGCGCGCCCGATCTCGCCGCGATGCTCTCGGCATGGGGCGGCACAGGTGCGGGCGACCTGAACGGCGACGGCTCCATCGGCGCCCAGGATCTCGCGGCGCTGCTCTCGGCCTGGGGCGCCTGCCAGTAGCCGCACGCCGCGCGAGGCGACCGGCGGCGCGACCGGCCGCGATCAGCGCGACAAGCCTTCGGCCCGCGCGGCGCGCGTGATGGCGTTTGCGGTCGCGAGCCATCCGAACACGACGGCCACGCCCACGAGCGGCATGAAGACCACGACGGGCGCGATCGACAGCGTCGCCTGCTCGCCGGTCGCGACGCGGCCTGTTCCTTCGAGAATCGCGAGAAACAAGACCTGCATCAGGACAAGCACCGCGAGGAGGAGAAGCCGCGTGGGCATCACCACCGACGCGCGTCCTTCGGGCGAGAGCTTCAGAAAGAGGTCTTTTTGCGGCACATTCACGATGCCGGGCGTGTTGCGCGCGAGGGCGCCGATCCAGATCCCGATGCCGCCGACGAACGAGCCGAGCGCAAGCGCGATGAGCGGCAGCGCGAACCACGACAGCAGCGAGCGGTTCGACCAGCCGTCGGGCTTGCCCGCGAGGTCGAAGTGCGTGGGAAAGCGCTCGGGAATCAGCGGCCACCACGCCGCCGCGCGCCACCAGAGCGCGCCATGCGCGGCGGCGAGCGCGACGAGTCCGACGCGAAGCCAGACGCGCGCGGCGTCTGGCGGCGCGTCGTGCGGGGCCTGACGCGAAGCCCCGGCGTTCACGACTTCCCGTCGGCGATGACCGCCGTCTCCCACATCTTCTTGACCGCGTCGGTCAGCTTCGGCTCGGGCTTCGACAGGAAGGTCGCCTCGACGCGCAGCGCGCGGCCGTCGAGCGATGTCACCGCCACCATCACGCGCTTCTCGCCGTCGAGGTCGAAGCGCATCCAGGTGCGGCCATCGACCTCCGCGAGCGTCTCGGAACGCTTCGTGCAGTCGGGGTACGCCGCGAGCATGCCCTTCTTGGTGTTCTCGAACGCGCCCTTCACCTGGTTCGGCAGCAGCGGATCCTTCAACCGCGCGAGCACGAGGAACATCTGCTTGTCGGCGCTCTGGAACACGACATCGGGCCGCGCGCTGCCCTTGAAGAGCGAGGCGATGTCGGAGTCGGACATCTGCGTGAAGCTCTGCGGCACGAGCAGGCGCAACTTGCCGTCGAAGAGCGTCTGCGGCGCCATCGCCACGCCCGAGACGATCGTCGGCTTGAGGGTGCGCGGCCCGGTCGCCGGCGAACGGGAGGGCGCGTCCTCGCGCACGATCGGCGGCTCGTAGAGCGACGGATCGGCGACCTTCGGCTTGCCCGACGAGTCGCCGCAGCCCGCGAGCGCGCACGCCGCGGCGAGCCCGAGCGTCGCGACGGCCTTCGACATGATCGCGTTCAGCATGTCAGCCCTCACTGCGCGGCCGATGCCCCGCGCAATCGATAGATCCGGGCCGCACCGCGCAGATCCCCTGCGCGCGTGAGTGCGGCGTCGCCTTCACCAAGATAGCAATCGACGCGCTGCGGGCCCGCGATCGCGCCGCCGGAATCGTGCACGAACAGCAGATGCGCGACCTGCTTGCCATCGGTTTGCTCGATGACGAGCAGGATTGACCCTGGCGGATAGACCGACTGATCGGCCGCACACGACCAGCCCGCGACAAGCCGGCCGCCCGGCAGCCCGACCGTGGTCGGGAACCGATCGGGAGCCGTGAGCGCGAAGTAGACAACCCGCTCGTTGTCGAGCGCCGCCATCTCGGCCTTCTCGGGATGCACATAGGCCGTGGTTCGCACATCGGCCAGCGTGAAGTTCGGCTTGTCGATCAGGCCCTTCTCGAAGAACCAGCGGCCCATGCCTGTCCAGGGGCGGCCGTTGGTTGAAATGCGGGAAAGACACAGTTCCGCGGGCTCGATGCCGTCTTCAAAGACGAGCCGCGCGGAGCCGTTCGTCTCGATCAGCGCCCACGCGAGCGGGTCGGAGACCCACGCGATCGCCTGCGACGCGACGCCCGCCGTCGACAGGATCTGCCGGCGCGAAGCCTCCGCGACCTCCGGGAATCGGCGGCGCAGGTCGACGAACAGCGGATAGCGGAAACGGCTGTCCGCGCGCCGCTTGGCGCGCACGACGGGCGTGGCGTAGCCAGTGACGAGGCCTTCGGCCGGCTTGCCGCCGTCGGCCGCAGGCACCATCTCCCACGCCACGAAGCGCTCGGACAACTCCTCGAGGAAGCTCGCTTCATCCTTCGACGCCTCGAACGCCGCGCGCAGCGCGAGCGCGTCCGCAAGCACATCTGGGTCGGGTGACCGACCGCACTGATCGATCGCCTCGATGAAGCGCATGCGCGACGAGACATCGACGGCGGGATAGAGCCGCCCCGGCGTCATCGAGTCCATTTCCGGGCCGCGCGTCATCTGCATCGCGCCAGCGCCGCCCTGCGGCGGGTGCAGCGACGAATCGGAGGCCTTTGGCTCCGTCGACTTCGCCGAGCGGGCGGCTCCGTCGGTCGTGCAGCCAGCGAGCAGGAGCGCGGCGGCGGCCAGCGCCGTCAGTCCGTGCGACCGACGAAGGCCAGGGTCAATTCGCAGCATCAGCCACACCGCCCTTCGCGGTCGGGGCCGCTGCGTACTGCGCGCGCGCCGGCTGCGCGATCTGCCCCGCATTCACGAGCCTGCGCAGCGTGAGGCTGATCTGGACGAGCAGGCTCTGGCTGACTTCGCGTCCGAGCGCGGGCGCGAGCGCTGCTGCGATCTCGCGCGGCGAGCGCGGCGAGGCGCTTCCGCCGAGTAGCGAGAGGATGCGCTCGGCGAGCGTCGGCTGGCCATCGCGTCGCTTGCGCGGCGCGCCGGGCTTTGCGGCCTTCATGACCTTCATGGCCTTCGCTGGCTTTGGCGACTTCGCTGGGTTCGCAGCAGCCGCTGCGCCCGACAGCGTGGCGATGCGCGCCTCGATCGCGGCGAGTTCGGCGCGCAGGGCGCGTGCATGCGCCTCGAGCTTCGGGATTTCGGACTGCCGACGCTTGAGTTCGGCTGCGATCGCCTCGATCGGAATCGACGCGAGCGAGAGCGCGCCGGTCGCACGGGCCGGCTTCGCGGAGCGCGCGCGATTGGTCGGGGTTTGCTTCGGGCCCTGCTTGGGAGCTTGCTTGGAGGCTTGCTTGGGAGCTTGCTTCACGCCGCGCTTCGCGGTCTTCTTCGACTTGGTCTTGGCCATAGTGCAAAATTAGCATCATTTTCGGCTCGCGCGGGCGAAACGACGCCCGCGCACGAAAGCAAACCGATCCGCGCCTTGGGCGTTGCACCGCCGGGCCATTCGCGCGACACTCGTCGCATGCAGCAGGACAATCCGAGAGCCCTCGACCGCCGTTCCTTCCTTGCCCGCGCGTCGATGCTCGTTCCTGCGGTTCTCGCGGCGCCGACGCTTCTTTCCTGCACGACCGCGCCGAAGGGCGCGAACGCGGATGCGGCCGAACTGACGCGGAAGCCGCGCATCGCGGTCATCGGCTGCGGAGGACGCGGCGCCGACAACCTCGGCGACCTGCTCGGCGCGGGCGCCGACATCGTGGCGCTGTGCGATGTCTCGCGCCCCACGCTCGACGCGGCCGTCGCGCGCGTCGCAGAGGCGTCGCCCGGCGCATCGCCGCGCACCTTCACCGACCTGCGCGAGCTCTTCGCGCGCCGCCGCGAACTCAAGCTCGACGGCGTCCTCGTGTCGACGCCCGACCACACCCATGCGTTCGCCACCGCGCTCGCGCTGCGCGCGGGGCTTCCCGCCTACTGCGAGAAGCCGCTCACGCACACGCTGGCGGAGTCGCGGCGGCTGCTCGAGCTTGCGCGCGCCGCGCGCGTGCCGACCCAGATGGGCACGCAGATCCATGCGGGTGAAAACTATCGCCGCGTCGTCGAACTGATCCGCGCGGGCGCGATCGGCCGCGTGACGAGCTGCGACTGCTGGGTGAACAAGGGCTGGTGCTGCGGACCGACCGGCCCCGTGGTCGAGCCGCCCGCGGGGTTCGAGTACGACCTCTGGCTCGGGCCCGCGCAGCACGCGCCGTACATCGCGAACCTGCATCCCGCGAACTGGCGCAAGTACTGGGCCTACGGCACCGGCACGCTCGGCGACATGGGCTGCCACATGATGGATCTGCCCGTCTGGGCGCTCGGGCTCGACCGCGCGCGGCTCGGCACGGTCGAGGTCTTCGCGACCACCGACTCGGTCGACAGCGTCGCGTGCCCGGAGTGGACCGAGGCGAGCTGGGCGATCCCGCAGCGCGACGCCGGCGGCAAGGCGATCGATCCCCTCGTCCTGCGCTGGTTCGACAACGGCCGCATCTCGC
>CAIXEV010000171.1 GCA_903918555.1 uncultured bacterium
AAGTGCTACCGCTACTCGATCGAGCACACGAGCCACCCGCATCATCCGCGGCCGCTCTTCGACCGGAACCTCGTGTTCGCGACGCCGTACACGCTTGATGTGGCGCGCATGCGGCGCGCGGCGGCGCACCTCGTGGGGACCTACGACTGCGTGGCGTTCGCGCAGATCAACCACGGGCGAAGCACCACCGTGCGCACGATCTACGACTGCACGGTGCACGAGCGGGCGAACCGGCGCATCGAGATCGAGATCGCGGGCAGCGGGTTCCTCTACAACATGGTGCGGATCGTGGCGGGCACGCTGCTCGAGGTCGGACGCGGGCGGATCGAGCCGGGCGACCTCCCGGCGATCATCGAGTCGAAGGACCGCCGCCGCGCAGGACCGACGCTGCCGCCGCAAGGCTTGTGCCTGCGTTGGATCTGGTACGGAACCGCCGTGACGCCGCCTGCGGAGGATACTTCATGCTTCGATCAGTGAACGCCGCGGGGTCTCCGGCGGTCGGCGTGCTTGCGGTGGCGGTTGCGCTTTCCCTCTCGCTCGCGCTTGCGCCCGTGGAGCCGGCCCGCGCGCAGACGCTCGACCTCGACGGCGTGCGGTCTGGCCCGGCCATTCCCGCGGACAACGCGGCGACCGAGCTCTTTCGCGCGCTCGAGGGCGAGAAGCGCGAGCTCGATGCGCAGGCCACGCGGCTGGCGGCCGAAGCGAAGCTCGGCGCCGAGTCGAAGTCGAAGCTCCGGCAGATCGCGATGTCGCTCCTCCAGCAGGGCGCAGGGCGACCGTGGAACCAGAGCGCGCCCGCGGTGTTCGGGCTTCGGCTTGCGAACGCGATGACCCGGCTTGACCGCGCGATCGACGCGGCGGCGCAAGGGAAACGGCTCGACGGCGCCGCGCTCTCGCCCACCGAGGCCCGCGCGGCGGGCGATGCGCTGCGCACGCTGTCGGTGACGCAACTCGACGGCCTGCGCGGCGCCATGACGAGCAGCACCACCACGCCCGCCGCGATCGCGCGGGCGCTGGCGCAGTCGCTCGGGCCGGTGGCCGCGGTGCTCAAGCTCACGGAGGGCGTCGACCTTCCCGATGCGTGGCCCGTGCTGGCGACGAACGCAGCCGCAGGCGCGACGCAGCGCGCGGAGCCGACGAACGCGAAGGCGACAGCGGCCTCCGCGAAGGCGACAACGGCTTCCGTTGCCGATGCGGCGTCGGTTGCGGCGGCGATCGAGAGGCTCGACGCGGGCGGCGCCAAGGAGGCGGCGCGCGCGACCCTCGCCCACGCGACGAAGGATGCGATCGCGGACGGTTCGCTCCTGCGCACGATCGCGACGAGCTGCGATGCAATCCAGTGGTCGCGGTCGCTGCGGTCGGATTCACGGGTACCTCCGATCGACCCCGCGGCGCTCGAGGCCGTCGAGCGTCGGGCGGCGAGTGCGCTCGAACGGCTCGCGGCGGCGCTCTCGGCCTCGCCGATCGATGCATCGGCGGTCGCCACCGTCGTGGCGCAGGCCGATGCGCTTGCGCCCTCGCTCGAGGCTGCGCGCGCGATGCTTGCGATGCGCGATGCAAGCTGGGCGACCGATGCGTCGAAGCGTGCGCTCGGCGAGGCGTGCGCGTCGCTGTGCGCCGCCGAGCTTCCGAGCGGTCCGGCCGAGCGGAGCCGGGCGCGGCTTGCGGAGCGGATCATCGAGGCGTGCGTGGCCGCCGAACAGCTCTCGAAGGCCGAGGCAAGCGAGGCGCCGCGTGACCTCAAGGATGTGGTGAGGGCGCTTGACCGCGATGCACGCACGAGCGTGCGGGCGCTTCCGGGCGCCTTCGCGGAGATGACGCGCGATCCGTCGCGCGCGGCCGATCCTGCGTCGCTCTCGGGGCTGACGCGCGTCACCACGCTCGCCGCCGACCGTTCGCGTCTCGTCGAACTGCAGGGATTGATCGACCGGGTGAGCGGCGTCCAGCCCAAGGCGGGCCGCTCGTTCGCGGCGGTCGCGAAGCGACTGGCCCGGATGCTGCTCGACCCGATCAAGCGCTCCGACGCGCAGGTTGCCTTCGCCGCGATCGACGCGCAGGCGTCGGCGTCGCTTCCGTTTCCGTTCGAGGACGAGCTCAACCGCGCGAGCGACCGCGCAGAGACGCTGACCGAAGGCAATTCGCGCCGCGTGCTCGAGACGGCGGCCGCCGTGCGCGTGGCGTGGGCCGAATCGATCGGCGGCGGGAACTTCGGAGGAGCCGCCTCGCAGCGGCTCGATCTCGTGTCGCGCTACTGCGCAGCGCTCCGCGATGTCGCGCAGCTGTCCGCACCGATCACCCGCGAGGACGGCGACCGCCTCGCGACCTGGGGCGGCTGGGCCGCGCGACGCGCGCTGCTCGCGCCTGCAGCCGTCGACCTCGACGCGCGCGCTGTGCTCGCGTCGCGGTCGTTGATCGCCATGGACGCCAACGGCGATGCGGCCGCGTTCACGCGCGACCTCGTCGCGCTCGAGCAGGACCTGCCGCTCGTGCGGCTGACCGCACGGCTCGAGCGCACGCTCGGGCCGAGCCTGAGTTCCGATCCCACATCGACAGCGGCGATGCT
>CAIXEV010000172.1 GCA_903918555.1 uncultured bacterium
CGATCTCAGCGTGCCGAGCGTGGTGCGCCAGCCGCTGGCCGCGCGGGTCGAGGTATCCGCCTCGCCCTTCTCCATGCTCAGGGTGAGGTCCTTGACATTGGTCACGGCGGTAAGGCTGGCGACCGCAGTGCCAGACGCGCCGCGCGAAAGCACACCTTCAAGTCCGACTCGGATAGCCATCTCTCATCTCCTTCTCATGCGACGGCGCGAAGCCGCGCCTTGACAACACCTGTGAACACGCCGTGCTCGGCCATGTGTACGGGCGAGACCATCGGGTCGATGGACACGCCCACACACACGAAGCCCGTTGCACCCGCGCGAAGCGCGTACAGCGCGCTCGCGACCTCCTCCACATCCGCCGTCAGGGTCGCGATCGCCGCGTCGCGCGCCGTCTGGTCGATCTTCTTCTGCACCAAGACATCCATCACATAAACCCTGCGCTCCGAGACCCGCGACTCGGGCGTCCGCTCGATCGCGCTCGGCAGCACCGTCAGCGTCAGCGAGAGCAGCTCCTCGGGCTTCCGATCAGGCCAGAACGAGCGCACCGCCGTGTGCGCCTCGCTCAGCGTCAGCGCCGCCACCGTCGCGAGCACCGCGTCCGCTACCTGTGCTGGAGTCGAAACGCTCATGCCGTCTGCTGCCTCAGCTTCGTGTGCACGCGGATCAGCCTCCTAGAGGTGTCCGCGTACTTCCATTCCTGCTCGCGACCCGGCGCCGTCACCTCGTAGGTGCGAACCTTCCCGTCGCAGTCGCGCTCCTCGATCAAGTCGCCCTTCGCGGGCGTCGCGGGCAGCGCGCCCAGCACGAGGTCGCACGCCGTCACCACGAAGTCGCGGCTCTCCCAGCGGAGCACGCCGTGAGAGTCCTCCACCTCGAACACCGTCCGACCCACCGTCGCGGGAATCCGAACGCTCTGCGCGCCGCGGATGTACACGATGTCCGCCGACAGGGCAGCGCGCATCGCCGATGCCACGAGCGCGCTGCCCTTGTCGAACAGATTCCCCATGACGGTTCAACCTCACGGATTGAGGACGGCGAGAACCTTCGTCGCGCCGTTGCCGGCAGCGGTGACCGCGCGGCCGAACACCTTGTGCGATGCCGCGGTGATCGTGGCGCGGCTGTTCGCGACATCCCAGTACAGGATCGCGCCAGCGGCCACGACATCCGTGCCGAGCTTGTCGATGTTGAACACGCCGCGCACCGAGAGCGCGCCCAGGGTGTTCGCGGCGATCGCGCGCTTGGCGACGCCCACGAGATCAGCCTGAACGACCACGGCGCCCTGCGCGACATTCGCGCCCGGGGTGTACGCGATGTCGTTGCCTTCCGCGATGAAATCTGCAATTGCCATTGTCTTTCCCTCTTTCGTTGGGTTCGTTCGTTGACGGGCTGGGCGGGGCCGCCACGACAGCGGGCCCCGCCCTTCCCGGTTTCAATCATCAGGCGCCGGCCATCTTCACGCCGCCGCGGTACTCCTGCTTCGACACGCCGAAGTCGTGGAAGCCGCGCATCTGGATGCCGAGCAGGTTGAAGTCCGCGTCGGCGGTCTCGACGGTCGGGGTCTCGACGCCGTTGAGGAACGCGACCTCGATCGTCGCGAGAGTCATCGGATCGGCGAGGAGATACCACGCCGTCGAGCTGTTGCCCGTGAGGGTCGCGTTCGACAGGTAGGCCGAGTACACCGAGGTGAACTTGCCCGCGTGGGGGTTCACGGTCGGGAACTTGGTCGACGCGGTCGTGTCGCGCAGCTCGGTCGAGTTCATCAGCGCCGCGGCGCGCGCGTTCAGCGCGGTCGGGACGAGGAGGATCGACGGAGCGATGCCGAGCGGCTGGCCGTCCGGATCGGTCTGGTCGAGGAACGCCTGCTCCGCCTGCGTCAGGGAGTCGATGCCGAGCGCGGTGCCCGCGCCCGTCTTCAGGCTGTTGTTGCCAGCTGTGAAGAAGGCCGAGTTGTCGAGGAACGCGCCCCAGAAGACCTTGTTCAGCTTCAGGGCCGCGCCGCGGCCGATGCGCTGCGGGAGCGCGGTCAGCGCGCCGAGGTCATCGTTGATGATGTCCTGGCGGGTGACGGCGAACATCTTGCCGTAGGTCTTCGCCTGATTCGTGTAGGTGGACTCGCCAGCCTCGCCGTGGGTCAGCTCGCCGTTCGGTGCGACCTCGTCGTACTCGAAGCCACCGTTGAGGCGGTACGAGCTGATCTGCTTGAAGTCGTTCACGCTGCGGATCGCGGCGATCGAGCGCCACGAGCTCTCGACGGCGTTGAAGCCTTCGAGCACGAACTTGTTCGCGACATTCGAGAGGATGCCAGGGAGCGCGAAGCCGCTGAAGCCTGCGCGCAGAACCTCGCGCTCGTGACCGCGGAAGGTGCGGCCCGAGTAGCCGTTCGCCCATGCGGCCTCGAGGAGGAGCTCCTGAAGGCCGATGCCGCGCTTGAAGCGCTTGTCGGCGGCCTCGAGGGTCGCGGCGTCGAAACGCTTCTCGACGCGCATGCCGCCGGCCTTGCAGAGCGCGGCGGTCAGGACCGCATCGCTCGGGGCCTCGTCGCCCTTGATGTGCGCGGCGGGCGCGCCCATGACGGGACGCGACGCGCGGAGAGCCTCGAGCTCGGTCTTCTCCGAGGTCCAGCCCTCGGCGATCGACTTCGCCTCGATCTCCGCGTTGCCGCCCGCAGCCTTGCGGACGGACGCGATGCGTGCAGACTCGGCAGCAGCGGCGGCGCGGATCTCGCTCACCGTTGCGGCCACATCCGCCGCGCCATTGGCGGCGGTGACTTCGTTCTTTTCAGCCATGTTCTTTCCCTCTTTCGGTTCTGCGGGCGACTCGCCCGCGTTCAGCGCGGCACACGCCGCAACGGATGCACTGGTGTTGTCGTCCGCTCCAAGCGCGACGAACGAGACCTCGGACAGCGCCGAGGCCCTGACGATGTAGACGGGCCCCTTGAAGGTGCGGCCGTTGGCCTCAGCCTTCTCGCCCTTGTCGACGAACTCGACCTGCTTCGCGGAGGCGCCGATCGACGCCTGCCACGGGAAGCCGTTCGCGCTCGACTCGACCACCGAGCGCGCGCTGTCGCTCGCACCCGAGATCACGCCAGAGACGCGAAGCTCCGTGCGGTCGGCGAGCGCCTTGATCTCGACCGACTCCGTGTGGCCGACGATGCGCAGCGGGTCGTGCTGGAGCAGGATCGGACGCGACTTCTTCGGCGCCGCCATGCCCGCGAGGTCGACCCCGACGGGCACGCCCCAGCCGACATCCATCGCGCCGCCCGAGTAC
>CAIXEV010000173.1 GCA_903918555.1 uncultured bacterium
GCTCCCACAGCTCGTGGACGCGCATCCTACCGAACGACGCAGGCAGCGCAGGGTCGCCGTCGGCGCGGTTGCCCGGATGGCACACGACCTCGATGCGCCGGCGGCCAAGGCCCGCAAGCGCGCGCTCGCACGCGGCGGCGGTGAACGCGGCGCCCTGCTCGGCGATGCCCCACACCGCGTCGGTCGATTCGGTCGACGCGTTCGTGCGCGCCGACACGCACAGCGCGCGCAGAAGCGCGCGACGCAGTGCGGACGCGCCGAGACGCAGATTGCCATAGCGCTCGTCGCTCCGCCGCACCCAGCGGATCCCGTGCTCCGACGCGACCTCGCACGCGACCGCGAAGAGCCCGGGCAGGCAGTGCGTGTGCTTCTCGCCGTCGACATGCGAGAGCGCAAGGCCGCGCCCGCGCAGCGCAGCGACCTGGCGCGACCACTCGAGCCGCACCTCGTCGCGCTTCACGGCGCCGCGGAAGACGCGCGACGCGAGCTTTGCGGCGCTGCCGACGAAGTTGCCGTCGTCGCCGACGAGCGAGCGCACCTCGTGCACCGGCGACAGCGGCGGCCCGCGCAGGATGTTGAGATGCGCGCCGAGCGAAACGCCAGCGATCGGCCTCACCGCGTCGATGTCGGGGCCGTTCGCGAGCACGCTCGCGCTCGTCACGGTTCCAAGCGCGGCGCATTCCTCGATGGCGCGCCGCACCGCAGGATGAAGCCCGAGGTCGTCGACATTGATGATGAGTTCAAGCGCTGCGTTCAACGGAGATACCTGTCGGCACACCTACCAGAAGACCTGACGGCCATCCTCGATGGTGAAGATGCGCTCGAGCTTCTCCGAATTGTCCTCGACAAGCCAGTAGAGCGCATCGTCGGGAAGATTCTCGAAGCGATGGTCCTGCATGCCGGCCTCGATGCGGCCAAGGCTCTTCCATCCGCCTTCCGACCAGCGGAAGAGCTCGTATCCGGCGTCCGCCTTCACGACGGTGCTCGGGATCGTCGAGCGCGTGTCCGCGTCGGGCGTCGCGGGCCGCGTCGAGGTCACCATGAGCGAATCGCGGTGCATGCTCGAGCCCGCGAGCGGGCGCGTTCGCCCGTCCCTGTCGAGGATGAACGGTGTTCCCGCCGGCAGGTCGCGCCCTTCGGCATGGAGCATCGGCAGATAGCAGATGTCGCGTCCCATCTTGGGAAACACAGCGCGCGCGCCGTCGATCCTGGCCCACTGGATCGGCCGCCACTGGCCGCCGTTGAACACCGCGAGGTAGGCGAAACGCGCGCCCTTTGGCGCGGTGGTGAGATCGACCGCCGCATCGGTGACGGGCAGGTACTGGTCTGTCACATCGATGTAGTGCGAGCTCGACAGCCAGCGCGGCACCTTCTCGTCGTCGCGCTTCTGCATCGCGAGGCTGCACGGCTGGATCGCGAAGGTCTTGCGATAGACCTTCGCGCAGCGGTTCGAGAGCCCCGCGCGGCCGCGGCCTTCGCTGTCGAGCACGACCTCCCACGCATGGTTGTTGTCGCGGTCGGCCCACCACGGCGTGTAGTCGCTCGCGCATAGCGTGGCGACCGACCGCATGCCGAAGGAGATCATGTTGGTGATGTCCTCGCAGCGGCCGAGCCTGCGCGCGCACATCTCGTCGTAGCCCTGGTCGGTCGGATGCAGGTAGAAGAGATCGCTGAAGCCGACCCACGGGTGGACCTCCGCGCGCACCTTCTCGCCGAACGCGCGCACATCGCTCTCACCGCTGTTCGCTGCGGAAAGCGCCGCGAGCCGCGCACGCGCAGGCGCGCGCCAGAGGCCGAGCGGCTCGTTGCTGCCGCGATACGGCAGGATGAAGTCGCGGAAGACCTCGAACTTGATCGACTTCGCCCACGGCAGCGTGCGCCATGCATCGAACGCCTCGTCGAGATGCGTCGAGAGAAACTCCGCGCTCGCGAACTGAAGGTCGCCGTCGAACCGGACCTTCGTGAACTCGGCGCCGGGATGCGCGCGCTCGAGCGCATCGAGGGCCTCCTTCGCCTTCGCGAGGTTCGGGTGGTCGAGCGCCTCGAACGCGATGCGCTCGCCCTTCGGATCGACGAGCGCGAGCACCGCGTGGCCGTGGCCATCCATGTTGGCGACGAGCCAGCGCGCAGCGCTGCGCTTCTCCGCGTCGGTGCCTGCGTCGTAGCGTGCGAGGAACTTCTCGATCTCGGCTCGGTTGGCGCCCGCCTTCTTCAGCGCGTCGGCGATGCGCGCATCGAGTCCGTCGGCCGCAGGCGCCTGCGCGACGCCGGCGGCGAGCGACGCGTTCGGGGCGAGGATCGCGGCGAAAGTCGCGCCGGACATCGGGGCGAGCGAAAGGATGGATGCCAGGGCTTGCAGCGGCAGGCGCATGGCGCGATTGTCGCGCCGACCTCGCGCGCCCGCAATGGTGATCGGGAGTTCAGGCGCTGCGACGCAGCGATTCCGACTTCACGAACCTCGCGCCGTACTGGAAGGTGCCCGGCTTGACCTCGCGCGCCCAGACGATCACGAAGTCGGAGCCGATGTGCGTGCCTTCCGGCTTGATGCTGTCGGCGTGACCGTGGTCGTGGATCGAGTAGATCTTGTGGCACTCGAATCGGAAACCCGACCTTGAAAGGTCAAGGATGCGGATCTTCGAGGACTCCTGCTCCCCCGGCCAGCGCACGATGAGCGGCGCCCGCAGGTGAACGCGGCGCGCTGCGCGGCGCTCGCGCCCGCCCGCCGAGGTCGAGTGCGAGGCGGACTCCGACCCCGAGCCTGCGCGGCGGTCGTTGGCTTGGCGGGTGCTGGAACGGCTCGGTGGCATGCTGAGAGATCCCTGTTTGATAACAACGGCGAAATCGGGGTCGCGCTTGAGCCGTGGCGCGCGGAATGCCTGAAGTCCGAGCCCGCCTCCGAGCCCGCCTCCCCGCCGCCGCCAACACGGCCAAACCCCTGCGAAAACAGCGTGATTTCCCTTGAGCCGGCCCTCTTTCTTGCCGATAACGACGACATGGACGACCAGGAGTCAGCCAACGAGGTCAATGAGTTGCCCGACGAGTCGTCGGAGCAGCGTGTCGACCTCGCGTCGCTCGAGCGTGACATCGACAACCTGATGTCGACGGCACGGTCGGAGCGCGGGCCATCAGGCGATGGCGGCGGCGCGAACCAGGTCGATCTTCTTCTCAAGGAAATCAACGAGCTTCTCGCGCACGAGACGAACTCGCTGCTCACCGCGACCAACGGCCTGCTCGGCAAGGCGCTCGAGTCGATCTTCGACCCGAAGGTCCTCGCGAACAAGAATCAGAAGATCGACAAGGCGCTGGCGCAGGCGCTTGCCGGCGGCAAGGCCGGTGCCGCGGCGCCCGCGATCAAGGCGCCTGTCACGAATCCCGCCCCGCGCTTCGCCGGGATCTCGCGGCCGATGACCGCCGATCTCTCGAAGACCGGCCTCAAGTCGGCCGCCGCGCAGAAGGTGGCGTCTGGTCCGAGGGCTCCGCTTGAGCGGCCCGAGGAGGAGCCAGGCGCCATCAAGTTCGGCGAGGCACCCAAGGGCGACACGGGCGCGTTCACGACGCGCATCGAGGAAGGCCCGCCCGAGCGGGAAGAAGTGACCACGATCGAACAAGCGGCGCCGGCAGCCGAGAAGCCCGCGCCCGAACCAGAGCCAGTCGTCGAGAAGCCGAAGGCGGAGGCACCAGCCCCAGCACCCGAGCCTGCGCCAAAGCCTGCCGAGAAGCCGAAGGCGGAGGCCCCGAAGCCGGAGACTCCGAAGGCCGAGGCTCCGAAGGAACGCGAGCCCGCTCCCGCTCCGGCGGAGGTGCCGGACTTCCCGCAGCCGCTGATTCTGAAGCTCCTTGCGCTTCCGATGCGCTTCGTGCCCGAACCGTCGCGTCTCGTGGTCAGCGCCGTCGCGCTCACCATGCTCTTCTCGGCGCCGGTCGCATGGGTGCTCGCCCACCGGGCGGCGACCACGCAGGGCATCGGTCCC
>CAIXEV010000174.1 GCA_903918555.1 uncultured bacterium
CAGAGGCGAACGATGCCGCCCCAGAGGAAGCCGAGGAGCGCGCCGGTCCAGGTCATCGTGACCAGACCACCGATCGCGGCGGGAATCAGGAAGCCGAGCGCGACCCAGAGCGGGAAGAGCTGGTTGATGCGCACCGTGGTCTTGTCGGCGAGGAGGTCGGGCACATAGCGGTGCATGTCGGCGCGGAGGTCGGCGAAGAGCCAGCCCATGTGCGCGTGGAGGAATCCCTTCACGGCGCCCTTGAAGCCGGGCTCGCGCCCCGCGTGCGGGGAATGCGGATCGTGCTCGTGGTCGGAGTGCTGGTGATGGCAGCGATGCGTCGCCGCCCACCAGATCACGGGGCCCTGGGCCGCCATGCTGCCGAAGATCGCGAACATCGCGGCGACGGGGCCGCGCGCCTCGAAGGACTTGTGGGTGTAGAGCCGGTGATAGCCGACCGTGATGCCGAGGCCAGTGATGACATACATCACGCCGAAGAGCACGAGGTCGATCCAGCTGAACCAGCCGCCCCAGGCGAGGACCATGGTGGCGATGACGGCGAGCGGCGGGATAACCACCGCGGCCATCGTGGCCAGCCGCAGGGAGAGAGGGACGGGTTGCGCAGCGCGTTCTGCAATCTCGTCCGAGACCGACGGCGAACCAACGGGCGCGAGCGGCTCGAGCGAAGTGAACAGATCAGGCTTCAGCGTGAAGGTGGACGGGTCGGACGGTGCGTCGTGCACGCGGTTTCCTCGGGAACATCGTGAGGGGGAAGGGAGTGTCGGCTGGTCGGGATCGGTCGGGCGGCTCGGGCCGCAAGACGCGCAAAGCGAGCGAAGGCGACAGTGTGGAACGGTATCTGCGAGATGAAGTGGTGCGGGAAGGCCGCGCCCACCGCCGCTGGTGCGACGACCCGCCAGTGCGTTATCGAAAGCCGCGCGGGTGAAGGAGTTTAGCGGGAGCCGTCCCCGAAGTCTCGCGAAGTCAGGGAAACGGGATTGATCTGAACCGGCGTTGCCGCGCCCGGCGGGTCGGCGCGGGCGAGGTTTGGGGTGCCGAGGCGTGAAAAAGACCACGGGCTGCGCTTGGCGCAGCCCGCGGGTCGTTTGTGGCGTTGCGTGTGCCCTACGAGCACCGAAGCGAGTGAAAGCGAAGCGAGTCGCAAGCGCTCCTTGCCCGCGTGCCCTACAAGCACCAAAGCAAGCGAAAGCGAAGCGAGTCGCGAGCGCTCCTTGCCCACGTGCTCTACAAGCACCAAAGCAAGCGAAAGCGAAGCGAGTCGCGAGCGCTACTTAAAAGTCGACCTTCAGACCAGCGTAGATCTTGAGGTCGTTCGAGCTGTCGCCCGTCGGCTCGACATACGAGTCGTACTCGTCGCGCACGCCTGCGGTGCCCTTGAGGTCGCCCTTCGGCGAGAGCGCGATTTCGTAGTCGATGCGGACGATGAAGCGGTACTCGCCGAGATTCTCGAGGTCGGGGAAGAAGTCGAGTCCCTGCGTCAGCTTCGAGCGCTCGTCGATCTTCCAGACGAGGTCGTCGCCGAGCAGAAGTTCGGGCGTCCACTGGCTGTCCGCGAACTCGTAACTGGCACCAGCACCGGCCCTGAGCTTGAGCGCGAGAGGTTCGCCTTCGAAGAGCCGATACGCAGGACCTGCGTAGAGACCGGCGCGCTGTTCCCAGGTCTGGAACTCGTCGTACTGGTAGGTGCCCTTGATGAATGCTTCCCACTTGGAGTCCTTGAAGAGGAACTCCTCAAGGCCCGTCACGAGCAGGTTGTTGTCCGTGTTGACGCTGTTGGCGGAGCTGAAGTAGTACTCAGCCGCGATCGTGGTGCGGTCCTTCTCGCTTTCACGCGTGGCGGAACCCGCCGCGCGAAGGTCCCAGTTCGACTGGCTCTCGGTTTCCGAGCCCGTGAAGCCGAGGCTCAGCGAGAACTTCCAGCTTCCATCGGGTGCCGGAGGAGGCGGCGGGACGGGGGCAGGGAGGACGGCCACGGGAACCGCCGGCGCCGGCGCGGGCGTCGCGCCCTCGACGACCACAGCCGCCGGAGCGGGTGCGGGGGTCGGGGCCGGGGTGGTCTTGATGACCTCAGCGATTCGGTCGCGGGAGATCTCGATGCGGCCGAGGGCGGCATGATCGATGGTCACCGCGGTGTCGGTCTCGGAGACGACCGTGCCCTTGAGGACATCGCCGCCGACGAGACGGATTTCATCGGCCGAGAGTGTGGAAGCAGCGGAGGCTGCGACGATGAAAGCGAGTGAAATAGCCTTGAGCATGGGTCAACTTTCTCCAGGGGAAGTTTGCGGAGACTAAGGGCAGGCATGGCCCGCGTCAACGCAAAAGTGCTCAGTGGAGTCGATTGTGGAGATCATGTTCGGCAGGAGCGCCCCATGACGGCACCAGACGATCCAAACAACCGGCCAACATCTTCTGACGAAGATGAGTCGGGGCCGTACCGCATCGCCGACGAGACGCCCGCGCGCGCGCACGCCGTCACCCTTGCGTCCCGCCGTGCCGACACCGGACCTGAGCGACAGCGAAGACCTCGACGCGAACGACGAAGGCGTGTCTAGCCCGGACGGGGGCGTGGCTAGCCCGGACGGGGGCGTGTCTGGCCCGGACGGGGCCGTGTCTGGCCCGGACGAGGAAGACGAGGGCACCGACTCGCTCCCCCCGCCGATCTCGC